>NZ_FNOL01000028.1:0-75800 GCF_900106655.1 Variovorax sp. YR634 | reverse complement strand
TTGTAGAGACGGCCGAGAATTCCGGTAGGAACTGAGTCCGCCGGCCCAACGGATCTTGCGCGCCCCATCAATGCAGCTGTTTCCACACAGCCTCAACCTCCAGCGGACGCGACGGGCGTAGCCCGCATAACCGGAAAGCTCCGCCTGCAGCAGGCGATCTTCCCAGGAGGTCCGCAGGACCAGGAGCACCGAGGCGAGCATGGCAGGGACGAGTGCCCAGAATGAGCCGAGCGCAGGCGCCATGCCGAAGAACAACGCGAGCGCCGCGACGGGCATGATCGCCACCATCGCCGGCAGGATGACCGCAAGCAGCGCCTTGTCCCAGCCCTTGGTCCCCGGCTGGATGCGGCTGCGCGCGCGATAGATCATCGGGTTGATGCGCGCAAGCACTAGCGCCGTCCGAAAGATGCGGCCGCGGCTCGCACACTCCCGCGCCAATGCGCTAGATTTTTCCTCTGGCCATGCGAAGCGGATCGACCAGGCGGTCGTACGCCTCGGCACTCAAGTAGCCCAGTTCGATGGCTGCCTCGCGTGGAGCAATGCGGCGCTCCACGGCGGTTCGCGTGATGCGCGCCACCTTGTCGTAGCCGAGCACCGGGTTGAGCGCCGTCACGGACAGCAGCGCATTGCCCAGGTTCGATGCGAGGCGCTCGCGATCGATGTCCAGGCCGGCCACCAGCTTGTTCGCAAAGACGCGCGAGCTGTCCGCCAGCACGCGCATGGACTGAAGCACGCTGTGGATCAGCACCGGCTTGGCCACGTTGAGTTCGAAGTTGCCCGAGGCGCCGGCCATCGTCACCGTCACGTGATTTCCGACAACCTGCATGGCCGCCTGGGCCACCACCTCCGCGATGGTCGGGTTGCGCTTGCCGGGCATGATCGATGAGGTCAACCCGTCATCGGGCACCACCAGTTCGCCGATGCCGCAGCGCGGACCCGATCCCATCCAGCGGATGTCGTTGGCGATCTTCATCAGCGATGTTGCGATCACGTTCAAGGCCCCTGACAGCTCCACCAGCGCCTCGTGGCCCGACATGCCCTCGAACTTGCACGGATGCGGCTTGAACTGGAGACCCGTGAGCTTGCCGATCTCTTCGCAGAACAGAACGTCGAAATCCTGCGGCGCATTGAGTCCGGTTCCCGCCGCCGTACCGCCCTGGGCAACGACCAGGAGCCGCGGCAAGGCGTCCTGCAGTCGCGCAATTCCATTGCCCAGCTGCCATGCAAACGCCTCGAACGCCTGGCCCATCGTCATCGGCACGGCGTCCATCAGGTGCGTGCGCGCAACCTTGGCCGCATCGGCGAAGGCGCCCGCGCGTTCCGCCAGCGCGTCCTTCAGCACGACGAGCGAGGGGATCAGGCGTCCGGTCAACTCTATTGCGGCCGCGATGTGCATCACGGTCGGGAAGCTGTCGTTCGACGATTGCGATGCGTTCACATGGTCATTGGGATGCACCGGTGACTTCGTGCCGAGTGCCTGCCCGAGCAGCTCATTGGCACGGTTCGCGATGACCTCGTTGGCATTCATGTTCGTCTGAGTCCCCGAACCGGTCTGCCAGATCGTGAGCGGGAAGTGATCGTCGAACAGGCCGCGCGAAAGCTCTTCAGCGGCGGCAATGATCTTTTCGGCCAGTGCCTCATCGAGTGCGCGGCAGCGTGCGTTGGCCCGCGCTGCCGCGATCTTCTGGAGTCCGAACGCGTGCAGCAGGCAGACGGGAAACCGCTCGGTGCTGATGTCGAACACGCCCGCGGCGCGTTGTGTCTGCGCACCCCAGTACCGGCCGGCCGGAATCTCGACCGGCCCGAATGCATCGTGCTCGATGCGCGTGGCAGTCATCGCATCAGTCCAGCGAGATGCTGGCCTTGGCCGCCACGGCCTTCCAGCGTGCCACCTCTGCTTCGGTGTGCTTGCCGAGTGCGGCGCCTGTGTACTGCTCCGGCGGCAGCATCTGTATGGCCTGCTCGGCCAGACGATCGGTGAATGCCTTGTCGCTCATCACTTTCAAGTAGGCCTGCTGCACCTTGTCGAGCACCGCCTGCGGCGTGCCCTTGGGCGCGTAGATGCCGTACCAGGTCGAAGCCTCGAAGCCCGGGAGCACGGTTTCGCTCAGCGTGGGTACGTCCTTCAGTTGGGCAAGCCTGACCTTGGAGGTCACGGCCAGTGCGCGGACCTTGGCCTCCTTGATCTGCGGCATGGCCGTGTTGGTCTGGTCGAAGATGCCGTCGACCTGCCCACCGATCACGTCGATCAGCGCCGGCCCTGCGCCCTTGTAGGGGACCTGCGAGATCCGGATGCCGGCCGAGGCGGCGAACAAGGCCGCGATGAGGTGCGAGCTGGAGCCGACACCGGCATTGCTGATGAAGAGCTTGTCCGGGTTGGCCTTGCCGAAGTCGACCAGCGCCTTGATGTCCTTCGCTGGGTGCTCCTTGCGCACCATCAACACCAGGGGCGTATCAGGAAAGCGGAACACCGGTGCGAAGTCCCTGACCGGGTCGTAGGCGAGCTTCTTGTAGAGGGCGGGCGCGGCGCCCATGTAGCCCATGTGCCCGACCAGCATGGTGTAGCCATCGGCCGCTGCGCGCGATGCCTTCGCAGCTCCCACGGTGCCGCCGGCGCCCGGTGCGTTGTCGATGATGATCGGCTGGCCCAGTTCGCGTGCCACTCTCTCCGCCATGGTTCGCGCCAGCGCATCGGTGGGGCCGCCTGCCGCGAAAGGCACGATCCAGGTCACGGGTCGCGCCGGGTAGGTCTGGGCGCAGGCGCCGTGCGCGCCGACTGCCAACGTCGCTGCCAGCAGGGCGCGGGCGGTCAGCTTCTTGATGTCGATCATCTGTCTTGTCTCCTCGGGGTTGATGATTGGTCGCGGCTCAGGCGGCGACTTCGGCGGACAGCGCGATGGCGCGGTCCACCATCTGCGGCGCGAGGCCGAGATAGTTGGCCGGATCGGTCATGCGGTCGATGGCCGCGCGGTCGAAGTGCTTCGTGACCTCGGGCAGCGCGGACAGGGCCTCCGCCAGCGTGCCGCCGTTCTCGTTGACGGCGCGGCAGGCGTCGTAGACCACGTCGTGCGCCTGCTGGCGGCCGATGTGCGGGGCCATGCCCATCATCACGGCCTCGGCCACGATCAGGCCGCGGCTGATGCCCAGGTTGTGCTTCATGCGTGCCTCGTCCACGATCAGGCCACCCAGCGCGAACTTGGCCTGATGCAAGGCGCCCGAAGTCAGGATGAAGCTCTCGGGGATGGCGATCCATTCGGCATGCCAGGGGCCCGTGGCGCGCTCGAAGTCCTGCACCATGGCATCGACCATCAGCCCGGCGTGCTGCCGCACCGCCTTGGAGGCTGCCAGCATCAGCTCGCTGGAGATCGGGTTGCGCTTCTGCGGCATCGTGCTCGATGCACCGCGCCCCTTGACGAAGGGTTCGTACACCTCGGCGAACTCCGTCGACGCCATGATCATGATGTCGAGCGCGATCTTGCCCAGCGAGCCCGTGACGAGCGCAAGCAGGTTCACAGCCTCCGCA
This sequence comes from Variovorax sp. YR634, assembly GCF_900106655.1. NCBI lineage: Bacteria > Pseudomonadati > Pseudomonadota > Betaproteobacteria > Burkholderiales > Comamonadaceae > Variovorax > Variovorax sp. YR634. Next base: position 72,277 of record NZ_FNOL01000028.1, on the reverse strand, counting down.
AAGCCGTCGCGCGCCACGTGCCAGGTGGTGGCGGGCACGCCCAGTTTCAGTTCCTCGGCCATCGCTTTCTGCACTTCGAAGCCCTTGTCGCCGAGCGAGGCGAGCGTGCCCGCGGCACCGGCGAACTCGACCACCGCCACGCGCGGCCGAAGCTGGGCGATGCGCTGCTGGTGCCTGTCGAACATGGCCAGCCAGATCGCGACCTTGTAGCCGAAGGTCACGGGCAGCGCCTGCTGCAGATGAGTGCGGCCGGCCATCGGCGTATCGCGGTGCTTTTTCGCGAGCGATGCCAGGATGCCGCGCAGTTCGCGGATGTCCGCGTCGATGCTGTCGAGCGCGTCGCGCACCTGGAGCGCTACAGCGGTGTCCATGATGTCCTGGGTGGTCGCGCCCCAGTGCACGTAGCGGCCCGCCTCGCCGCACATCCCGACCAGCTGATGCACCAGCGGCAGGATGGGGTAGCCGACGATGTCGGTTTCCTCGCGCATGTGCTCGAAGTCGATGCGTTCGAGCTTCGATTCGCGCGCGATCACCTCGGCCGCCTCAACCGGAATCACGCCGACGCGCGCCTCGGCCCTGGCGAGCGCGATCTCGGCATCGATGTAGCGCTGGATCAACGCGCCGTCCGAGAAGAGCTGCCGCATCTTCTGCGTGCCGAACGCATCGCGGAACAGGATGGAGTCGACGACGGTACTGGCCATCGGAATCGAGGTGCGGGTGTTGTTCATGGGAGCCGTTGAAGGTGGAAGCAGTGAATGCAAATATGTTCGGACATATTTGACTTTAATATGTCCGAACATATTTGACGAATCGGGGTTTACCCTTGACGCCATGAATGCGATCCTTGAGGGCAACATGTCTTCGTCATCCAAGCCTCATCACAGCGATATCTCGCGCCACCTGACCGACGCCATCACGAGCGGTCATTTCGTCGTCGGCTCGCTGCTTCCGACCGAGCTCGAACTCTGCGAGCACTACAAGACCAGTCGGCACACCGTACGGGCAGCGTTGGCCGAGCTTCAGCGCCTGGGCCTCGTGTCGCGCCGCAAGAACGTGGGAACGCGCGTCGAGGCGACCAGGCCGCGCGACACCTTTCGCCCCTCGCTCGCGTCGGTGGACGATCTCGTGCAGTTCGGCACCGAGCACTTGCGGCAGGTGCAATCAATCGAGGAGGTTGCCGTTGCCGCCGTGGTGGCGAAGGACCTGGGGTGCGCGCCCGGTGTGCGCTGGCTGCGTATCTCGAGCCTGCGCCTGGACGGCAGCGGAGAGAGCGACCCCATCGGATGGACCGATGTGTATGTCGACCCTGCGTATTCGGAAATCGGGGAACTCGTCCAGGAGTCGCCCGACACCCTCGTCAGCTCACTGATTGCCGAGCGCTATGGGCGGCAGATCGCCGAAATCCACCAGGATGTACGGGCCGACACCGTCAAGGATGCAGCGATGGCGAAGGCTCTGCGCATCGAGCAAGGTGCGGCTGCGCTGAAGATCGTGCGGCGCTACATGGATGCGGACGGGCAGACCTTCGAAGTGTCAGTGTCGGTCCATCCGGCCGGGCGGTTCTCGGTGTCGATGCGATTGCACAGGTCCGAGCCGTAGTCGCATCGAGCGCGTTGCGGTTCGATTTCTGAACGGGGGAGGGGCTCGCCGAAGTCGAGCATCCAAAGGTTCAGGCGAGCACGTAGTTGGGGTACTGCCGGCAGATCTCGTTCACCGCACTGAGCGTGCCCGACAGATGCTTGCGAAGCGCGGCCTGGGCGGCGGCCGGGTCCTGTGCCTCGATGGCGCGCACGATGGCGCGGTGGTCGCGCAGGATCGCCTCGGTCTTGCCGGCGGTAGGCAGGTGCAGGCGACGCAGCCGGTCGACGTGCCCGGATACGCGGCCCACAAGATCCCACAGGCCAAGGACGTTGCCGGCTTCGTACATCAGGCGATGGAACGCGCGATCGGCGTCGACGAAGTCTCCGTAGCGCTGCCCCGCCGACAGCGCTGCCTGCTGGGCGATGATGGCTTTCAGCTGCGCGACCAGCCCGGCTGACTCCTGCTGTGCCAGCTGGTGCACCAGTTCCAGTTCGATGGAGCGGCGCAGGAAATGTGCTTCGCGCGCCGCCGCGATGTCGATGCGGCTGACCAGCGTCGCATGCTGCGGAAACACGTCCACCAGTGCTTCTTCGCTCAGGCGCAGCAGCGCTTCGCGCACCGGCGTCTGGCTCACGCCAAAACGGTCGGCCAGTTCCTGCCGCACCAGCACGGTACCGGGCGCCAGTTCCAGCGAGAGGATGGCCTCGCGCAGTTTTTCCAGCACCTGGGGCGCGGCCAGGCGGGTACGGTCAAGTCGGATCTTGGGAGGGGCGCTCATCGCTGCCGATTGTGTCATTGACCCGACTGATATATTAGTGTTTTAATTTCCGGATTGCGATCGGCGAGGCGGCACTCATGGTGCAGCGCGCCCTGGAGACAACCCTGATGAAACGCCCCTACGAATCCCTTCGCAGCGCCCGCTGGTTCGCGCCCGACGACTTCCGCTCCTTCGGCCACCGCTCGCGCGTGCTGCAGATGGGCTACAGCTATGCGGACTGGATGGGCAAGCCGGTCATCGCCATCGTCAACACCTGGAGCGACGCCAACCAGTGCCACGCGCACTTCAAGCAACGCGTGGAAGACGTCAAGCGGGGCGTGCTGCAGGCGGGTGGATTCCCGCTCGAGCTTCCGGCCATTTCGCTTTCGGAAAGCATGGTCAAGCCCACCACCATGCTCTACCGCAACTTCCTCGCGATGGAAACGGAAGAGCTGCTGCGCAGCCACCCGATAGACGGGGCGGTGCTGATGGGAGGCTGCGACAAGACCACGCCCGGCCTCGTGATGGGCGCACTCAGCATGGACATTCCCTTCATCTACCTGCCGGCCGGCCCCATGCTGCGCGGCAACTGGAAGGGCAAGGTGCTGGGCTCCGGTTCCGATGCCTTCAAGTACTGGGACGAGCGCCGCGCCGGCCGGCTGGGCGAGCAGGCCTGGTCCGAGATGGAGGCCGGCATCGCCCGCAGCCACGGCACCTGCATGACCATGGGCACGGCCGCCACCATGATGGGCATTGCCGAGGCGGTGGGCCTGAGCTTGCCGGGGGCCTCCAGCATTCCCGCGGCGGACGCCAACCACATCCGCATGAGCGCCGACTGCGGCCGCCGCATTGTCGAGATGGTGTGGGAAGACCTCACGCCCGCGAAGATGCTCACGCGCGCCAACTTCGAGAACGGCATCGCCTGCGCGATGGCCATGGGCTGCAGCACCAATGCCGTCGTGCACCTGATCGCGATGTCACGCCGCGCCGGCCATGCAGTGAGCCTCGACGACTTCGATGCCGTCAGCCGCCGCGTGCCCGTCATCGCCAACATCCGGCCCAGCGGCGACACCTACCTGATGGAAGACTTCTTCTATGCCGGCGGCCTGCCTGCGATGCTGGAGCGCATCCGCGGCCACCTGCGGACCGACGCGCGCACCGTCAATGGCCGCACGCTCGGCGAGAACATCGAAGGCGCCGAGGTCTACAACGACGACGTCATCCGGCCGCTTGCCAACCCCATCTATGCCGAAGGCGCGCTGGCCGTCTTGCGCGGCAACCTGGCTCCCGACGGCGTGGTGATCAAGCCCAGCGCCTGCGCGCCACACCTGCTGCAGCACAGCGGCCGTGCGCTGGTGTTCGACGACTACCCCGCGCTCAAGAAGGCGGTGGAAGACCCTGACCTGGACGTGACGGGCGACGACATCCTCGTGCTGCGCAACGCCGGCCCGCGCGGTGCCGGCATGCCGGAGTGGGGCATGTTGCCGATTCCGACCAAGCTCCTGAAGCAGGGCGTGAAAGACATGCTGCGCCTGTCCGACGCGCGCATGAGCGGCACCAGCTACGGCGGCTGCCTGCTGCACTGTTCGCCCGAGGCGGCCATCGGCGGGCCGCTCGCATTGGTGCAGACCGGTGACCGCATCACCGTGGACGTGCCCGCACGGCGCATCCACCTCGACATCAGTGACGAGGAACTCACCCTCCGCAAGGCCCGGTGGACACCGCCGCCGCCGCGCTACGAGCGCGGCTACGGATGGATGTTCGGCCGCCACATCAAGCAGGCCAACGAAGGCTGCGACTTCGACTTCCTGGAGACCAGCTTCGGCAAGCCTGTGCCAGAGCCCGACATCTTCTGATTCGCCTTTCAACCCCAATTCATATCCCATTTCATTTCAGGAACGGAGACGACACGTGAATCCAGCCACCCGCGAGCTGCTCATGAAGGTGAGCACCGCCACCCTGTGCACGGCCTTATTCAAGCGTGGCCTGCGCAACCAGTTCATCCAGGACGTGCGGCCGCTCAACGCGGGCCTGCCCAACATGGTAGGCGAGGCCTTTACGCTGCGCTACATGCCGGCGCGCGAAGACCTGAACCCGATCAGCGTCTTCCTCGACCGTGACCATCCGCAGCGCAAGGCGGTGGAGCAGTGCCCCGAAGGCGCCGTGCTGGTCATCGACAGCCGCAAGGATGCGCGCGCCGCCTCGGCTGGCGGCATCCTGGTCACGCGGCTGATGAAGCGCGGCGTGGCCGGCGTGGTGACCGACGGCGGCTTTCGCGACAGTCCCGACATCGCGAAGCTCGGCTTTGCGGCCTATCACCATCGCCCCAGCGCGCCGACCAACCTCACGCTGCACCAGGCCATCGACATCAACGTGCCCATCGGCTGCGGCGATGCGCCGGTGTTTCCGGGCGACGTGATCGTGGGCGATGCCGAAGGCGTGATCGTCATACCGGCCCACATGGCCGACGAGGTCGCGGCCGAAGCGACCGAGATGACCGTCTTCGAAGACTTCGTGCAGGAAAAGGTGCTCGAAGGTCGTTCCATCCTCGGCCTCTATCCGCCCACTGACGAGCAAAGCCGCACTGACTTCGCAACCTGGCGCCAGGCCAAGGGCCGCTGAGCCCATCGACAAGAAAACAAAGGAGACAAGACATGCGTTTCATCCGCCTCGCTGCGGCGCTGCTTTCGGCCGCGCTCGCCCCCGTTGTCGCATTGGCCCAGACCCCCGAATGGCCGGCTGCCAAGCCCATCGTCTACGTGGTGCCGTTCACCCCCGGTGGCTCTACCGACATCGTGGGCCGCACGCTGGCCCAGAAGCTGGGCGAGAGCCTCAAGCAATCGGTGGTGGTCGACAACAAGCCCGGCCAGGCCGGCGGCATCGGCGCCGCCTACGTGGCCAGGGCCGCACCCGACGGCTACACGCTCTTCGGCGGGACCATCAGCACGCACGCGATCAACGCCAGCCTGTACAAGAAGCTGACCTACGACCCGATGAAGGACTTCGAGCCCGTCTCGCTGGTCGCGCGCCTGCCCAACGTGCTGATCGTCAATAGCCAACTCGGCGTGAACTCGGTGGCCGAACTGGTGGCCCTGCTGAAGAAGGACGAAAGCAAGCGCACCTTTGCCTCTTCCGGTGCCGGCACCTCCACCCACCTGGCCGGCGAGATGTTCGCCGACCTCATCGGCGTGAAGCTCACCCACGTGCCGTACAAGGGCACGCCGCCGGCCCTGACCGACGTGGCCGCAGGGCAGGTGCCCTTCATGTTCGACCAGGTGACGGCCGCGCTGCCACTGGTCAAGAGCGGCAAGCTCAAGCTGCTGGCCGTGACCACCGGCAAGCGCATCGCGCTGGTGCCCGAGCTGCCGACCATGATCGAGTCGGGCATTCCCGGCTTCGAGATGTCGTCGTGGCAGGCGGTGTACGCGCCCAAGGGCACGCCCAGGCCGATCGTGCAGCGCCTCAATGCAGAGATCGTGAAGGCGCTCAGGCAGCCCGACGTGCAGGCCAAGCTCTCGGACCAGCTGGCGATGGAGATCGTGGGCAGCACGCCGGAAGAACTGCGTGACTTCATGGCCAAGGAAATTCCGCGCTGGGCCGAGCTGGTGAAGAAGTCGGGCGCGGTGGCCGATTGAGTTTTCGCAACCACATGAGGAGACCTCCGATGCAGAACGAAATCAACCATCGACGACGCCAGTTGCTCAGGACGGCTGCGGGCGCAGGGGCCGCGGCGCTCAGCGGCCTGGCCGGCGCGCAAGCTTTCGATTTCAAACCCAACCAGCGCTACCCCGATCCCTCCGTGATGATCCTCGATCCGAGCTTCGCCAAGTACCGGATCTACAGCAGCACGGTGGAGCAGCTCGGCACGGGCATGCGTTGGGCCGAGGGCCCGGTCTACTTTCCCGAGCATGGCTACCTGCTCCTGAGCGACATTCCGAACAACCGGCTGATGAAGTACGACGAGAAGACCGGCAAGTTCTCCGTGCACAAGACCAACGTGAACTATGCCAATGGCAACACGCGCGATCGGCAGGGGCGGCTGATCACCTGCGAGCACTCGGTGACGCGGCGCGTGGTCCGCACCGAGAAGGACGGGCGCATGACGGTGCTGGCCGACAACTACGAAGGCAAGCGTCTCAACGCGCCGAATGACGTCGTCGTCAAGTCGGACGACACCGTCTGGTTCACCGATCCCACCTTCGGCATCAACGGCGAGTGGGAAGGTTTCAAGGCGGTGCCGGAGCAGGCGACGACCAACGTGTACCGCATCGCGAAGGACGGCAAGCTCACCGCGGTGATCACCGATCTCGTCAATCCGAACGGCCTGGCGTTCTCGCCCGACGAGAAGAAGCTCTATGTCGTCGAGTGGAAGGGAACGCCAAACCGCAGCATCTGGAGCTACGACGTATCACCGGATGGCACAGGCGTTTCGAACAAGACCAAGCTGATCGACGCCGACGGGCCGGGTGCTTTTGACGGCTTTCGCGTCGACCGCGACGGCAATCTTTGGTGCGGGTGGGGCTACACGGGCGCGGTTGCGGCCGAACCCACCGACATCGGTGGTGGCATGAAGGCTTACCTGCCGACAGGCAAGTCGGAAGAGATGGACGGCGTGAAGATCTTCAATTCGCAGGGCAAGCCCATCGGCTTCATCCGCCTGCCCGAGCGCTGCCCGAATCTCGAATTCGGAGGCCCGAAGCGCAATCGCCTCTACATGGCGAGCAGCCATTCGCTCTATGCGCTCTACGTTGAAGCCCACGGCGCCGTCTGAGGCGCGCCCGCGGCAATCGGCGGGTGGGCGTCTAGCGATGATTGGGCATGCAGCTTGAGAATGCCGCTCTGCGCCGCCGGGGACCCGGCTTGATGCCGCTGTTGCGAGGGTCTTGTCCGATGTCACCGGCGAACCATCGGAAGATGTTGGCGTGGTTTCTCCACCCGTCGCTGAAGCGCACGAAAAGAAAGCCCCGCTCCGCGTTGCCGAGCGCGTCGACCGGTATGCCGGCGGCGCGCAAGGCCCTGATCTCGGCGTTGGTCTCCATGTCGGATGGCAGCTTCAAGGTGATCGTTGCGTTGTGAATGGGGGGTCTAGGCATTGCTTCGCTTCCGTCAAACTTCCCGAAGGCGCAGTTGACCTGAAGAGAGCTTCTTCGGGATCCCGCATTTATAGGATGCGCAAAGCGACAGCCTATTGGACGCCGGGAGCCAGGTCTAGGCTGAGCCGCGCACCAGACGCTCGAACACGTCGTCCGAGCCCATCTGGCCACCCTTGAGCATGATTTCCAACCCGTCGAGCGCGGCGTCGTCGCTGTGCACGCGACACAACGAGGTGCCGGCGCCCACGTCCGCCACGTAGGAAAGCCCCCAGGCATTGAGCGCCTGCACTGCATGACTCGAGGTGTCGCCCCCGGCAATGCCCACGCGTTGCAATGGCACCATTGCCAGCACTCTGGCGAGCAGATCGCCGCCAGCGCGCGCCAAGGCTTGGGGATCGATGCCTCTTTCGAGCGGCAGCGGCTTGGGGGGACGGGTGCAGGCCAGCACGTTGCGGCCGCTGACGAGCCCGTTCGCGATGTCTCGAGCATGACGTTCCAGCGTGGCTGCGTCCCGCTGCGCGATTCCTGACGCATCGAGCCACACGGTATCGAACGATTTCGCCGCCGCTACCTGCCGCGCCGTGACAGGCGACAGGCTTCCCGCAAGCACCAGCACCGGCCCCTTCGCCGGAGGCACGGCGGTCCGCGCCGTCGGGGCACTGCCGCCTTCCTTGTGCGACGAGGGCAGCGCCATTGCCAGCGCATCCACCACGCTGCTCGGCCCCGCAGCCAGCAGCGTGGCGCTTTGCGCCCTGGCCCACAGCACTTCGCCGATGGCCCGCAGCTGCGTCGCATCGGCCACGTCGAAAAGCACTGCATCCGCTGGCGGCGAGTGCAGTGCCTGTCGCAGCGCGGTGTCGAGCGAATCGCTGCCGCGCGATGCGGCGGTGAACGGCATGGAGCGCACATCTGCCAGCCCCTGCTTTGCCAGGTGCAGCCGCAGATCCGCCTCGTCCATCGGCGTGACGGGATGCCGGCTCATCGTTGGATGCCGGTCGATGCGAAAGACCTCGCCGCCGCTCCCCGCCGCAGCGAACAGGTTGCCGAAGAGGCAGTAGCGGCCCAGGTTGGGCTGCCCGCCGACGATGGCGGTCCATGGCTGCTGCACCGCCGCGCGCAGCACGCGCACTGCCGCACCGATCGAACCGATGTGCGGGGCGCTGTCGAAGGTCGAACAGGTCTTGTAGTGCAGCACGCGCGCGCCGAGCGAGCGGAACAGCGTGGCCACGGGGCGGAGTTCGGCCTGCATTTCCTCGGGCGTCATGGCGCGCGCCGCGCCCGCGATGCCCAGCACGTCGAGCGGCCCCGTGCGCTCCAGCCGCGCGGCATCGGGCGTCTTCAGGAACAGCAGTGCACGCAGTCCCGCGCGCGCCGCGGTGCCGAGAGTGTCGGTCGCGCCGGTGAAATCGTCGCCGTAGTAGACGATCGGCGGGCGGGGCCTCATGGCTTGCCGAAGAAGGCGAGGGCGTGGGCCAGCTCGGGCTGGTCCCTGGCGGCATCCGCCAGCGACACGCCCGCCCGCGCGGCCGACCACGCTTGCCGGATGCTCGTCACGCCTGCCGCCGCGCCGCCGGGGTGCGCGAGGATGCCGCCGCCGGCCATGAAGAGCAGGTCGTCGCTGCCGATGGCCTTCCACGTCGCAGGCACGGTGCCGGCCCATTGGCCCGAAGAAAACGCCGGCATCACGCGATCGTCCGCCGCATCGGTCAGCGGTGTGAAGCAGTCCTGCGCCGACTCGATCACTTCGCTGTCAGGCTGCGAGAACTTGCCCTGCAGCCCGTGAACGTGCATGTGGTCCACGCCTGCCAGGCGCCACAGCGTCTGGTACGCCTGGAACGAAATGCCCAGCAGCGGATGCCGCGACAGCGCACCGTAGCCGTTGCGGTGGCCGTGCAGTGCAAGGCCGGTGTGCCGACGCATCGTCTGGATACCCGAGTGCCCGCACCAGTTGAGACTGGCCATGACGCACGAGCCGCCTTCGCGTTCGACGAGATCGGCATGCCGCTTCATCGCGTCGGTCTCGTCGGTGATGTTGAAGGCCACCATCACGTGCTTGCCGGTGCGCTGCTGGTGCGCGCGCACGACAGCCATCACGGCGGGCACGCGCTCGGCCAGCGGGGCGTGTGCGGGGTCGGCGCACACCTCGTCGTCCTTGATGAAGTCGACGCCTGCCGCACAGAGCCGGCCGACGAGGTCGGCGGTCTGCGCGGCGGAAAGGCCGACGTTCGGCTTGATGATGGTGCCGACCAGCGCGCCGCTCGCCACACCGGTCGCGCGCCGTGTGCCGGCGATGCCGGCGCGCGGCATCTCGAACTGAGCGCGATAGCTCGCGGGCACCTGCAGCGATTCCAGCCGCAGCCCCGTCACTTCGCCCAGGTCATACAGGTTGCCCGACACCGTTGCGGCCAGGGTCGGCAGGTTGGCGCCGATGTTCGCCACTGGAAACGCGATGTCGACATGCGCACGCCGCCACGGACCGCGCGTGCCTTTGCGTTCGAGCAGGGCGTTCGGCAGACTCGGCGTCTCGGTTGGCGCCAGCTCGGTGATCGCTTCGACCGTGGCGCGTGCGCGTTCGCGCAGCGCATCGGTCTCGCCTTCAACCCGTGTGAAGGTGCCACACGATTGCTCGCCGGCCATCACCTCGGCCACGGCGGCCGGGTCCAGTGGCGTCTCGATGAGATAGCGAGCGCGGATGCGTTCAGGCGCCATCACGCTCACAGCTTGCTCAGGTCGGGAAAGGGCCGCACCGGCTCGCTGCCGTCCCAGCCTTCCGACGCGCTGCGGATCAGGTCGAACATCCTGCCCTTCGGGCCCGCGACTTCCGACAGCTCGATGACGGTGCCCGGGTGGTACTCGGTGTCGAAGTAGATGAAGCGCCCGCGCTCGCCCACTTCGCCACTCATCACCGGCTTGAAGCCCTGCTTGGTGAGGCGCGCGAGGTCGGCGTCGTAGTCGGCCGTCCAGTAGGCGACGTGCTGCAGCCCTGTGCGGCCGGCCTGCAGGAAGTCTCGGTACATCGAAGGCACGTCGTTGCGCGTCTGGATGAGTTCGACCTGCACATAGCCCGAGTTGGCCAGTGCTACCGAGTTGTGCGGCTCGTGCGCCTCACCGTTGTAGCGGTAGTTCTTGATGGGCACCTTGGGGTTGTAGAACCATGGGCCCACACCGAGCTTCGTGCTCCAGTAGTCCATGGCGGCTTCGATGTCGTGCACGACATAGCCCAGCTGGCGGATCTCGCCGAGGAATCGACTCATTGCGGTTGGCTCCGGTGATGTGAGTGTGTTGTTGTGATCAGAATTTGAGGAAGCCGGTCGAGAACCACGGAAACGCGGCCACGATCACCAAGCCGACCAGCATCGCGCCGATGTAGCCCCAGATGTGCCTGATGCCTTCGTCGGGATTTACCTTGCTCACGGCGCAGGCGCCGTAGTAGCCGACGCCGAAGGGCGGCGCGAACAGGCCGATGCCCATGGAGAAGATCACGACCATCGCGTAGTGCACCTCGTGCACCCCCGCGGCCTTGGCGATGGGGAACAGCAGTGGCCCGAACAGCACGATGGCCGGAATACCCTCGAGCACGCTGCCCAGCACGATGAAGGCGACGATCGACACGGCCAGGAAACCGTAGGCCCCGCCGGGCAGCGTGCCCATGAGCCGCGCCAGGTCCTGGGAGAAGCCCGACTGCGTGAGCCCCCAGGCCATGGCCGTGGCGCAGCCGACGATGAAGATGATGGCGCCCGACAGCGAGGCGGTGTCGATCAGCATCGGCTTGAGTCGCTTCCAGTCGAACTGGCGGTACACAACCAGGCCGACGATGGCCGAGTAGACGATGCCGATGGTCGACACTTCGGTGGCCGTGGCCACACCCTCGACCACGGCGGCGCGGATGACGAAGGGCAACAGCACGGCGGGCAGTGCGACCAGCAGCAGCTTGCCGATTTCTCGTTTGCTGTAGCGCTGCACGGCGCTCAGGTCTTCGCGGCGATAGCGCCACCAGACCACCACGCACAGCGCGGCGCCCAGCACCACGGCCGGCAGCAGGCCGCCCGTGAACAGCGCCGCAATCGAGATGCCGGTGACCGAGCCGATGGTGATCAGCACGATCGACGGCGGAATGGTCTCGGTCTGCGCGCCGGTGGCCGCCAGCAGCGCCACCAGGTCGCCGGGCTTGGCGCCACGCTTGGTCATCTCGGGGAAGAGAACGGGCGCGATGGCCGCCATGTCGGCAATCTTCGAACCCGAGATGCCCGACACCAGATACATGGCGCCGATCAGTACGTAGGAGAGGCCGCCACGCACGTGGCCCAGCAGGCTGGCCAGGAACTGGATCATGGCGCGCGCCATTCCGGTCATCTCGATGAGCGCGCCCAGGAAGATGAACAGCGGCACTGCCAGCAGGATGAGGTGCGACATGCCTTCGTCGAGCCGCCCGACCATCACCAGCAGCGGCGTGCGCGTGGTGAGCGCCAGGTAGCCGAAGGTCGCCAGCGCGAACGAGAAGGCAATGGGCACGCCCGAGAGCACCGTGGCCGCCACGATGATCACGAAGAAGATCACCAGGTTGAATTTGCCGAGCGTCGCGAACACCGGTGCGGCAAGCCAGAAGGCGCCCACCAGCGCGGCCATGCCGACGAGTGCGACCGCAATCTGCCGGCCGGTGCACACGCGCAACAGGCGCAGCATCGCCATCACCAGCATGATGCCGATGCCCGCCGGAATGGCCGCAGCGCGCCATGCGTTGCTGATCTCGAGTGCGGGCGTGACGATGAACGACTCTTCGTGCGCGTAGTCGATCGAGGGCCAGATGATCAGCACCAGGAACGTGACCGACGCGGCGATGGCGAAGGCATCGAGCATGGCGCGCGTCTGCGGCTGCACTTTCTGCACCAGCGCAGTCATGCGCATGTGCTCGCCGCGCCGCAGCGCCACCACGGCGCCGAGCATCGACAGCCACAGGAAGAGGATGGATGCGAGCTCGTCCGACCACACCAGTGGCGCATGGAACACGTAGCGCGACACCACGCCAGCGAACAGCACGCAGATCTCGGCCAGCACCAGCAGCGCGGCCACGGCCTCGACCGCTGCGCCGAGCACGCGGTCGCAGCGCGACGCCATGCCGCTCAGCGGGTTGGCCGAAGCGCCGACGCCAGCAAAGGCGGCCGCCTCGAAAGTCGATTCATGCACCATGGAGCGTCAGGCCAGCTTGCCGACCGCGCCTTCGAGCAGCGCCCAGGCCTCCGGGCCGAAGCGGCCCTTCCATTCGCCGTAGAAACCCGACTCGCGCAGCTTCGCGCGGAAGCTGTCGGCAGCCGGCCGGTTGATGGTGAGGCCCTTGGCCTGCAGGTCGCCGACCACCGACTCGTTGAGCTTCCTGATGTCGTCGCGCTGCTGCATGCCGGCGTCGTTGATCGCGCGCGCCACGATGGTCTTCAGGTCGTCGGGCAGGGCGTCCCAGGCGCGGCCGTTGGCAACGAACCAGTAGCCGTCCCAGATGTGGTTGGTGAGCGAGCAGAACTTCTGCACCTCGAACAGCTTGGCCACCTGGATGATGGGCAACGGGTTTTCCTGCGCGTCGACGATCTTCGTCTGCAGCGCCGAATACACCTCGCTGAACTGCAGGCTTGCGGGTGCGGCGCCCAGGCCCTTGAACATCGAGATCGACAGCGGGCTCACGGGCACGCGGATCTTCAGGCCGTCCATGTCCTTGGCGTTTGCCACCGCGGCTTTGCTGCTGGTGGTCTGGCGAAAGCCGTTGTCCCACATCTTCTCGAAGGCATAGAGGCGTGACTTGGCAATGGCGCCGCGCACGTGTGCGCCGAGCTTGCCGTCCATGGCGGCCCACACCTGGCTGTAGTCGCTGAACGCGAAGCCCACTGCATTGATGGCAGCCACCGGCACCAGCGTGGCGATGACGAGTGCCGAGGGCGTGAAGAACTCGATGCCGCCCGAGCGCACCTGCGCAAGCATGTCGGTGTCGCCGCCGAGCTGGTTGTTGGGGAAGATCTTGATCTCGACGCGGCCCTTGGTTTCTTTCGCGATGCGGTCGGCCGCCTCCTGTGCGCGGATGTTCAGCGGGTGCGTCAGCGGCAGGTTGTTGCCGTACTTGTACGAGAACTCGGCGGCGCGTGCGATGCGCGGCAGGGCCGCGACGATGCCGGCGGCGGGGAGGGCGGAAAGGGTGCGCAGGGCACTCCTGCGGGTCAGCGAGGTCATGTCTGTCTCCGTTATGCGATTGATGCAATCTGATGCACCATGGGCTTCAAGTCCCAGTGAAGATAGAAGGATGCATGATTCGGGTCAAACTTCTGTCTGATGGTTTTTGATGTATGCGGGAAAACCCTTCACTCATTTCCGAGTCCACGGATTCGCCACGCGACGTGCGGCGTGCCCGCGTGGTCGACATCGCCCGCGCGGCGCAGGTCTCGACCGCCACGGTCGACCGTGTGCTCAACCGCCGCCCCGGCGTGCGCGACGCCACGGTGCAGCGCGTGCTCAAGGCCGCGGGCGAGCTCGACTACCTGCCCGGCCCCGAGCTGTATGCGGCGCTCACGCCGCCGCCGCTGCGGCTGGTGTTCCTGCTGCCGGCCGGCACCAACCGCTTCATTCGCATGCTGGGCGATATGGTGGGCTACTCGCAGGAGCACTGGGCGCCGTTCAACGTGCAGTGCCGTACGGTGTTCATCGAGAGCTTCAATCCACACGAGCTGGCCGACGCGTTGCGCCGGCACGGCCAGCGCTGCGACGGCATTGCGATGATGGCGCTGGAGCATCCGGCGGTGCGCGAGGCCGTGGCCGCGCTCGCTGCACGCGGGCTGCCGGTGGTGACGCTGATCTCGGATCTGTCGAACTCCGAGCGCGCCGCGTTCGTGGGGCTCGACAACCGGGCCGCGGGCCGCACGGCGGGCTACCTCATCGGCCGATTCATCGGCGCACGCGCCGCCAAGGTCGCGCTCATTGCGGGCAGCCTGAGCTACAAGGCGCACGAAGAGCGCGAGGCCGGCTTCCTGCACGTCATCGACGAGATGTTCCCGCGGCTCGAAGTGGTGGGGCTGCGCGAAGGGCAGGACGACGCGGGCAAGAACTACCGGCAGACGCGTGCGCTGCTGGAGCAGTACCCGGACATGGGCGGCATCTACAACATCGGTGGCGCGTCGGACGGCGTGGCGCGCGCGCTGAAGGAGGCAGGGCGCGAGCAGAAGGTGGTCTTCATCGGCCATGGGCTCACGCCCGATACGCGCTCACTGCTGATCGACGGCAGCATGGACGCGGTGATCACGCAAAGTCCGCACACCACGCTGATGAGCTGCGTGCGCATCTTCACCAACCTGCGCGACAAGCGCGAGGCGCTGAGCGGCGTGGAGACCACGCGCAGCCAGGTGATCTTTCGGGAGAATCTTCCGTAGATGCCGCGCATGGAAAGAGGGATGACGAGGCTGCGAAAAGCAATCCGCCTTCTCGCGACGCGTCGCTCAGGAATCCTCTTCATCCCCGCCCAGATCAGCCCGCGGTGCTCGGCACCGGCGTGTTGAGCAGCTGCTGCTCCCACAGATAGGCTATGCCGCTGCCGCCGGCGTGCTGCTTGAGAACTTCCGTCAGCTCTGCGGCGTGCTCGGTGCGCGCCCAGTCGCGTTGCCACTCCGAGGCCACCGCCAACCAGGTCATCATGTTCGCGCCCGCGCGGATCATGCGCTGGATCGCGACCTCATGGGCCTCGACCGAAGTGCCGCCCGACGCATCCGTGACCACCGTCACATCCCAGCCCTCGCCCAGCGCCTGGATCGCCGGCATGGCGACGCAGATCTCCGTCCACAGGCCGGCGATGATCAGTTGCTTGCGGCCCGTCGCCTTGACCGCATCGACGACCTTCCGATCCTCCCAGGTATTGATGAAGGTCCGGTCGATCACCTCCTGGCCGGGGAACACGTCAGTGATGTGCGGGAAGAGCAGACCGCCTCGCGCCGCGATCACGCTCGTCAGGATGGTAGGGACGCCGAAGGCCTTGGCGGACTTCGCCAGGGCGGTCGTGTTGTTCACCACGGCCTGCGGGTCGTGGCTGTTCAGATTGGCGAGCTGGTAGGGCTGGTGGTCGATAAGGACGAGTACCGAGTCCTCGGGACGAAGAAGCGAAGCCAGGCCGTTGCGAAAAGTCATTGATGGATCCTTTGTTGCCGTTGTGAGCGGGATTGGTTTTCGGGAAACATTCGCCGGCGGCGACGTTGCCCGAAGCAGGATTTTGTTGTTCCCCCTTTTGATGCGGTAGTAGCATTTCGCGGCGAGCTGTGTCGCGAAACGGGGAACGCCAAATTGGATATCGAAGAACTGCAGACATTCGTGGAAGTTGCCGATGCCGGGGGCGTTTCGTCTGCTGCGCTGCGGCTTGGGGTGTCCAAGTCGATCGTCAGTCGTCGTCTCGTCCGGCTTGAAGAAGAACTTGGTGTCCAGCTGCTTGCGCGATCCACCCGCGGGGCTGCTCTCACTGAAGCCGGGGCCACGTTCCGGGACTATGCAGCCAGGGTCTGCGCCGAGATCGACGTGGCCAGGGAAGCGATCCTGCCCGCCGGTGACCTTCGCGGCCGCTTGCGTGTTGCTGTGCCGTTTTCCCTGGGCCCGACTCACTTCGCGCCCATCCTCGCGGAAATGGCACGACGCCACCCTAGGCTTCACATCCAGACCTGCTACAGCGATCGCTTCGTTGATCTCATCGCGGAGGGTTACGACTGTGCGATACGGGTTGGCTATCTTCAGGACTCCAACCTGATTGCAAGACGCATCGGCCCGGTCCACGGGAAGCTCGTCGCGAGTCCGGACTATGTCAAGGCGCATGGGTCGCCCGAGACGCCGGAGGAACTCGTCGCCCATCAGGCCCTCATGCAGGGAACCGAGGCCTGGCAGCTCACGGATGGCGACAAGATCATCACGGTTCGTCCGCAGGGGCGCTTCAAGGCCGACAACGGCACTGCTTTGGTCGCCGCTGCTACAGCAGGACTCGGGATCGCTTACCTGCCCGATTGGCTCACCCATGAACATGTGGCCTCCGGGGCACTCGTGCCGGTCATGACACGTCACCCACCACCCCCGGCAGGTGCATATGTCATCCGACCGCCAGGTCAGCATCCCGCACGGAAGATACGGGTCCTCACCGAACTCCTGATCGAGTATTGCGACCGGTCCCCGCACCCTGCGGGAGCTGCACCTGTTTGAGTGATGCCTCGACCATGAATGTTCGGTAAGCGAGTCAGGCCTGGGTCAGGATTAATTCCTGCCGCCAATTGGCGGGTTAATTGCCTGGGTCGATTTCCCGGAATATTGAGTCAATGACTTGTGAATTCGTACATTTTGCGCGGTAATTAATTCACGAAAACATCATATTTGGCAAATAAAGTTCCGCTTTTCGAAGTCGTTCGCAATTCCGCGGAAGAGCTTCGATGCGTCCCTGACTTTTATGCCATGACTGAAAATTACTCTCCTGAAGAAAAAGCCGGCCTCGATCAATTGGCTTCCGTTCCGGAAAACAGGCGCCGGGAACTGCTGAAGCTCATGTTGGCCGGCTCGGTCACCGGCATGGCAATCGCGCTGCCCGGGTGCGGCGGCGGCGGCAATGGCGCGGGCGCCACGGCCTTTCCGGCAACAGGAGGGAGCGGGACATCGGCAGGCGCGTCGCCGGGCAATTCGTCGCCCCCAGCCAGTTCTGGCGCCGCCGCTCAAAAGATATCCAGCTTCACCATTTCCGTGCTTCCTGATACCCAGTTCTATCCCAGGTATGCATCGGAAAAGATGGGTGAGCTCTATCAAAAACTGTATTCGGGAATAGATCCGAAATACGACAATCCATTCAAAACCCAAACGCAATGGATCGCGCAAAACGCCAAGCTGCTGAAAATGCCATTCACCATCCATCTTGGCGATATCGTTGACCAGTCCTGGTACTACACATCGGAAAAATCGACCCCCTGGAGCGCCTCGACCGATCTCGTTGGCAATGGCCAGATCGGCAATGGCCAGGTCACGAAGGAATGGGAGCTTGCAAGCCAGGCAATGCAGGTGCTCGAGGCGGCCCAATGCCCTTACTCAATCTGCGCGGGAAATCATGACGTAGGGGCCATCGACTCTGATATGCAATGGGGCCCGGACTGGGGCGTCGGAGTCACCGGCTTCGCCAACAACGACGGCTACCAGGACGGCGGCAGTCATCGGGTGGGCCTGTTCGAGCCCTACTTGCAGGTGTTCCCCGCGGAGCGCGCGAAGAGGCAGGCGACATTCGGCGGAAGGCACGTTTCCGGGTTCCACGAATATCACGTCTTCGAAGCCGAAGGAAACAAATTCCTTGTGCTGTCGATGTCGTGGCGAGCATCTGACGATGCGATCGGCTGGGCCAACCAGGTCATCCAGGCGAACAAGACGCTCCCCGTCATCCTGGTGAATCACCAGTTGGTCGGAATCGGCAGCGACGGGAAGACCGCAGCCGATACCGCCTATTCGAACTACATGTGGGACAAGCTCATCAAGGACAACGACCAGATCTTCATGGCGGTCAGCGGCCATTACCACGGCTCCTGCACGAGCACGAAGAAGAATTCCCGCGGCAACGATGTGTACCTGATGGTGGTGGACTACCAGATGGCCTACATGGGCGGCAACGGTCTCATGCGGATGTTCGAGTTCGATCTCACCAACAAGAAGATCTTCGCCAGTTCGTTCTCTCCGTGGGTTCCCTTGAAGCCGGCCGCCACGCTCAACGAGTTCGACGCCGCCTGGCTGTCCGACTCGAACCAGTCCTTCACGCTGGACCTGGATTTTGTCCGGAGGTTTGCTTCCTTCAATCCGAACTTCACCGTTCCGGACGGTTCATCGGACAGCGGCCTGACAGACGCGGCCAGGAAAATCATCCTGACAAACTACAGCCAGCCTCCACAGAAGGCCGCAAGGCTTCCGACGAGCACCGAGGATTACCCGAAGGTCGGCAGCACGCTGGCGCACTGGCGTTTCTTCAATGCGTCGGCAGCCGACGGGGATCTTTTTCCCTATCAGCCCGGGCAGCAAATCCAGGACAGTTCGGCTGAAGGAAAGAACCCGATTTCGGTGAACACGTGGATGGGCTCGCCCGGTGATCTGGTCTGGTCGACAAGCCATCATCCGCTGTCGGCCGCGCCCGGAAGCCTGCGTTTCCTGAATGCCACGAAGACCAAGTCTTCCTACTTCACCACCGACCAGAATTCGGCGCTGAACGTGGAAACCTTCCCCTCGGGCTACACCATCGAGGCATTCGTCAATATCGATCCAGGTTTCGATGCGACGACGAATGGATGGATGGGCATCCTGTACCGCCTGGGCGCGCGATCGCAGCTGCCTGGTTTCGGATCGGGCGAGGGCGATTGCGCACTGATGTTCGCCTTTTCAAACCTGATGGAATTCCAGTGGGAAATTGTCCCGGTGAACCAGGCGACCAATCTGACCTGCTGGTCCGGAGGCGTGTCGGCCGGCCAGTGGCTGCACATTGCCATCGTGAACGACCCCTCCGCGTCGTATGCGACCACCATGTACGTGGAAGGAGCGCCCGTCCTGCGGAACAACACAAACATGCAGGGCATTCAATACGTGAGCCCCACCCAGCAAATTGCCATCGGCTGCGGTCAGTGGGCCGGGAACATGTCGACCGGCTTCTTGGGAAGCATTGGTGAAATCCGCATCGTTGGCGTCCCCCTGACTTCCGACAAGTGGCTGACGGCCAGGGCAACCTGACCTGACTGCCGGGGCCGCGTGCCGCCGTTTGGCCGACGCAAGTTATGTAAAGGTGCCATCCACCCGGCGAAGCTTCATGGCCATGCGGGCACCGCAGAGTCGCGTGACACCTGCCTCACTCGAAGGGGGCGGACGCTCCTTGGGGAGAAGGCAGGATCAGCTTCACCAAAAGGCCTCCGCCTTCGCGCGGCGATGCCGTGACGCTTCCGTTGTGCATCTGCATCGCGCGACGAGCAATGGCCAGGCCGAGGCCCACGCCGTGCACCTGCTCGCCTTCTTCGGCACGGAAGAAGGGCTCAAAAATCTTTTCCAACAACGAGGGCGACACGCCCGGGCCTCGATCAGCCACTGCGATGACGAGAGCGCCTGTCTGCGAATCGACCTGCACATTGACTTCCACGATGCCGCACGGCGGGCTGTACTTGACGGCGTTGCGGATGACGTTCTCGAAAGCGCGATAGATCAACTCGCCATGCACTTCAACGACAAAACTTCCGTGAGCATCGGTGCTCACGCGGCGACCCGTGGCGCGGGCTTCGAAGTCGGCGTCCTCCGTGATGTCGTCCAGCAGCTCGATCAGATCCACCCGCTCAAGTGGTGCGACGGACGCACCAGCCTCCAGGCGATGCAGCGTGAGCAACTCCTCGATCAGGCCATCCAGTCGCTCGCTTTCGTTCTTGATGCGAAGAAGCATGGCCTCGGTCAGCTCGGGATCTTGTCGTGACAGACCGATGGCGGCTTGAATTCGAGTCAGTGGGGAACGCAGTTCATGAGAGATGTCGTGCAGCAGAACACGTCGCGATTCCACGACCAGTTGCAACTGTTCGGCCATCCGGTCGACGTCCCGCGCCAGATCGGCGATCTCGTCGCGCCGGCGCCCCATCAGCGGCGATATGCGGGTATCGAGATGGCCCTGAGCAACACGGTGAAGCGCCCAACGCAAATGGCGCAGCGGGCGAGACAGGTACCAGGAGAGTGCGAGGCCGATCACCAGTATGGCAATGAGCCCGGAAAGCAGCGGGACGATCGGCGTGTAGCCAAGGGACGGCATGCCGTCCGGCTGCGGCGGAGGGAATGGGTGGTTGGTGAGCATCAGGTAGGCGGCGGTGCCGACCATCGACAAGATCATGCTCAGCGACAAGGCAAGCAAGAGCTTCCAGAACAGCCTTCCGACTGTTGGCCTGAGTGGCATCAGCCCTCCAGCAACTGGTAGCCCAAGCCGCGCACGCTCTGAATCCAGGATTGGCCGTCCGAGCGGGTCCCCAGCTTCTGCCTGATGGCACTGATGTGCACATCGATACGACGGTCAAAACGTACGAGCGAACGGTCGAAGGCTTGCAGCGAAATGTCCTGCTTGCTGACGAGCTTGCCCACATGGCTTGCAAGCACCTCCAGCAGGCTGAATTCCGTACCCGTGAGTTCGAGTGGCTCGCCGTGCCACGTCGCCCGGCGGCTGCCGGGCCACAACACAAGTTCTCCCGCCTTGAGTACGCGCGGCGCGGACGATGGCTCGGCTGCAGCCCTTGCTTCCGTGCGTCGCAGAATTGCGCGTATGCGTGCAACCAGCTCGGCCGGCGTGCATGGCTTTGACACGTAGTCGTCGGCGCCCATGTTCAGCCCGACGATCTTGTCGACATTGTCTCCGCGGGCAGTCAGCATGAGGACGGGCACTGCGCTGCGCTCCCGGATGCGCCGAAGCACCTCGATGCCGGACAGGCGCGGCATCATGATGTCCAGCACCACGATGGAATAGAGGTTGGTGGCTGCCTCGCCAGCACCGGTGCCGCCATCGTGCACGGCGCGGACATCGAAGCCCTCGTACCCCAGGTACTGGGACAGCATGGTGGTGAGTTCGACGTCGTCGTCGATCAGCAGGACTCGGTGCATGGCTTGGTTCTGGGCGAGAGCCGACAGTTTGGCATCAGATGCTGCGTCGATGGCGAACCACGGCCATCTTTTACCCAGCTTAACTCTCCCGAACCGCATCCAACAGAGGCTCTCCCTACGATGGGTTCGAACG
Organism: Variovorax sp. YR634; assembly: GCF_900106655.1. Taxonomy (NCBI): domain Bacteria; kingdom Pseudomonadati; phylum Pseudomonadota; class Betaproteobacteria; order Burkholderiales; family Comamonadaceae; genus Variovorax; species Variovorax sp. YR634. The sequence goes on along the minus strand of NZ_FNOL01000028.1, from coordinate 51,087 downwards.
AAGAACCCTATGCATGCTTCTCAAATTCTCTCCCCCGGAAGGCGGGTGCACGCGATGGCGCTGCTCGCTCTTGGCGTCATGCTGGCCGGCTGTGCGGCCGGTCCGGAATATCACCCGCCGACGCCATCGGTGGCCGCAACTTGGCAGGCGGTGGTGCCGCACGATGGCAGTGTCGGTGCGATGGTCGACTGGTGGCGCCAGTTCGACGATCCGGTCCTTGGCCGGCTGATCGTGCAGGCGGAAGCCGACAGTCCGAGTCTGGACAAAGCCTGGACGAAGATCGAGAAGGCGCGCGCAACGCTGACCACGACGCGAGCGGACGGCTTGCCCAGCCTGAGCGGCAGCGGTTCGCTATCGCGCGCAAGGCAGCAGACGACCGAAGGCAGCGCGCCGGTGCTTGCCACCAGCCGCAGCGCCGACCTCGATGCCTCCTGGGAACTGGATCTGTTCGGCAAGGTGCGCCGCAATGCGCAGGCGGCGCAGGCGCGCATCGATGCGCGCGTGGACGATTGGCACGACGCACGGGTCTCGCTGGCGGCCGAGGTGGCCGACACCTATGTGCAATACCGCGCCTGCGGCCTGCTGGCCCAGGCCTATGAGCGTGAACTGGCCTCGATGACCGAGACCGAAAAGGCCACCGCCGTTGCGGTGCGTGCCGGGTTCACTGCGCCTTCCGATGGGGCGCTCGCGCGAGCCAGCCTGGCGAGCACCACGTCCACGCTGTTGTCGCAGCGTGCCGAATGCGAACTGCTGGTGAAGTCGCTCGTCAATCTCACCGGCTTCGATGAGGCCGCGCTGCGAGCCCTGATGGCGCACGCTGGCGCACAGGTGCCGCAGCCAGCCGCGCTGGCAGTTCCGAGCGTGCCCGCTCAGGCCCTGCGCCAACGCCCCGACCTGGCCGCGAGCGAGCGGGAACTCGCGGCTTCGAGCGCCGAGATCGGCGCCGCGGTGGCGGATCTGTACCCGAGCCTTTCGCTGACCGGATCGATCACGGTCTCGGCCTCCAACCTCGCTTCGTCGGTCACCACTTGGTCCCTGGGCCCGTCGCTGTCGATTCCGATCTTCGACGCCGGCAAGCGCCGCGCGGCAGTGGACAGCGCGCAAGCGAGCTACAGGTCGGCGTTGGCCGACTACCGGCAAAGTGTGCGCGACGCCGTGAAGGAGATCGAGCAGGCGCTGGTCCGCCTTGACAGTACCGCCCGACGCGCGGACCAGGCCGGGCAGGCGGCGCAGGAATATCGCCGCTACTTCGAAGCGACGGAAGTGAACTGGCGTGCCGGCGGCGCAAGCCTGCTCACGTTGGAAGAGGCGCGGCGCTCGGCGCTGTCCGCCCAGATCGATGAGATCGCGCTGCAGCGCAACCGCGTCCAGTACTGGATCGCTCTCTACAAGGCATTGGGCGGCGGCTGGCAGCCCGATTCGCCCGCATTGCCGCCGCAGGCGGTGGCGGCGCAGCAGACAAACAATCAATGAGGTTTACCGTGAATCGAAAGTTCTTTATCGGGACCGCGGCACTCGCCGTGGCGCTCGGGCTGGGGCTTGTCGCCTGGCTGGCCCGCCCGGCCGGGGACGCCCGCGTGCCCGATGCCGACGCCCGGGCTCCCAGCGTGCTGACAGTCGAGGTGGTTGCGCCCCAGACGCAGAATTGGCCGCAGACACTGCAGGCGAGTGGACCGGTAACGGCCTGGCAGGAGGTCATCGTCAGCCCCGAGACCGGTGGCCTGCGCATCGCTGAACTGCTGGTGGATGTGGGCGCGAGCGTCAAGCGCGGCCAGCTTCTTGCGCGGCTGGCGGACGCGACCGTGAAAGCCGAGGTGCGCAAGCAGGAAGCCGCTGTCGCACAGGCCCGCGCCTCGCTCGACCAGGCGGTCTCCAACACGCGGCGCGCGAAGATCGCCGAAAGCAGCGGCGCGCTGTCGGCGCAGAAGATCGAGGAGTACCGGATCACCGAAGCCACCTCGCGCGCCTCGCTCGCTTCCGCGCAAGCCGAGCTCGACAGCAGCAAGCTCAAGCTCATCCAGACGCGCATCGTCGCTGCCGACGACGGCATCGTGTCCTCGAAGTCGGCAGTGCTGGGCAATGTGGTCAGTGCGGGCGCGGAGCTGTTCCGCCTGGTGCGGCAGGCCAAGGTCGAATGGCGCCCGGAGCTCGATGCCCGGCAGGTCGCTCTCGTGCGTGTGGGTCAGATCGCACGCGTCACATTGCCCAGCGGCGAGCAGGTGGAAGGCAAGGTCCGGCTGGTGAGCCCGACGCTGAGCACCACCACCGGCCGTGGCACCGTCTACGCGAGCCTGCCCGCGGCCAACGCGTCGCGCGCCGGCATGTTCGCCAACGGCACGCTGGAACTCGACGCCAAATCCGCGCTCACGCTGCCGCAGTCGGCGATCGTGATGCGCGACGGCCGCTCGTATGTGTACGTGGTCGGCAGCGGTGACAAGGTGAGCAGCCATCCGGTCGCCACCGGACGTCGCCAGGGCGACCGCATCGAGGTGCTGTCCGGGCTCTCCGGCGATGCGCGCGTCGTTGCCGGCGGAGGCGCTTTCCTGTCGGAGGGCGTACAGGTCACGGTGGCCGGCGCAGCCAAGGCGCAGACAGGGGGCTCGCAGTGAACTTTTCCTCCTGGTCGATCCGCAATCCGGTTCCCTCTGTTCTGCTGTTCATCCTCCTCACGGCCTTGGGTCTGATCGGCTTCAGGAGCCTGCAGATCCAGGATTTTCCCGACACGGATTTGCCGACCATCCAGGTCTCGGCCACGCTCGAAGGCACCGCGCCATCGCAGCTGGAGACCGAGGTGGCGCGCAAGATCGAGGACAAGCTGGCTTCCCTGACGCGGCTGGACCACATCACCACCAAGATTACCGATGGCACGGTGAGCATCAGCGTCAGCTTCGAGATCGACAAGAACAGCGAAGAAGCGCTGAGCGAGGTCCGCAACGCGGTGGACAGCGCGCGCGCCGATCTGCCTGCCAGCATGGCTTCGCCCACGGTCTCGAAGCAGACTTCGGCGAGCTCGGCGTTGCTGACCTACACCGTCGAATCGACCAAGCTCGACGACCAGGATCTGTCCTGGCTCGTCGACAACACGGTGACCAAGGCGCTGCTGGCCGTCAAGGGCGTCGCCAAGGTCGAGCGTGTTGGCGGCATTGATCGGGAGGTTCACGTGGACCTCGATCCCACGCTGATGGCGGGCCTGGGCGTGACACCGTCCGACGTTTCCACGCAGCTCAAGGCGGTGCAGAAAGAAAGCTCGGGCGGTGAGGGGGCCGTGGGCGGGCAGAAGCAGTCCACGCGCACCATCGTCACCGCTGGCACGGCCGAGGAGATTGCCGCGATCACCGTGCCGATCTCGAATGGACTCTACGTGCGGCTGGACCAGATCGCGCGGGTCAGCGACATCCATGCCGACCGTACGACCATGGCCTTTCGTGATGGCCGGCCGGTGATCGGCTTCCAGGTCACGCGTTCGCGCGGCTATTCGGACGTGGGCGTGGCCGAGGCCACGCGCAGCGCGATCGAGCGCTTCTCCAAGGCACATCCCGAGGCGAGCATCACCGAGGCCTCGAACACGGTGACGCCGATCGAGGACAACTACACAGGCTCGATGCACCTGCTGTACGAAGGTGCATTCCTGGCGATCCTGGTGGTGTGGTGGTTCCTGCGCGACTGGCGCGCCACGCTCATCTCGGCCACCGCGCTGCCGCTGTCCATCATTCCGGCCTTCGGCTTCATGGCGCTGGCGGGCTATTCGCTCAACGTCATCACGCTGCTGTCGCTGTCGCTGGTGGTCGGCATCCTGGTGGATGACGCGATTGTCGAGATCGAGAACATCGAACGCCACCTGCTGATGGGAAAGACGCCATATCAAGCGGCGATGGAGGCGGCCGACGAGATCGGACTGGCCGTGATCGCCACCACCTTCGCACTTGTCGCGGTCTTCCTGCCCACGGCCTTCATGGGCGGCATTCCCGGAAAGTTCTTCCGGCAGTTCGGCGTGACCGCCTCGGTGGCGGTTCTGGCCTCGCTGCTGGTGGCGCGGCTTTTGACGCCGATGATGGCGGCCTATCTGCTCAAGCCGAAGACGCCGGGACATCACGAGATATCGACCGACGGTGCGACCATGACCCGCTATCTCGGCTGGGTCCGGGCGAGCCTGTCGCGGCGCAAGGCCACGGTGCTGGCGGCCACGGCCTTCTTTGGCCTGGCACTGCTCATCATCCCCTTCATTCCGACCGCCTTCATCCCGGCGCAGGACAAGGCGCAGAGCACCCTGACGATCAAGCTCGCGCCGGGCAGCACCTTGCAGGACACCGCGGCGACCAGCCAACGTGCGTCTCAGATGCTGCGCACACTGCCCGAGGTGAAAGGCGTATTTGTCTCGGTCGGCACGGCCACGAGCGGTGGTGGCATGAGCGTCAGCTCTTCGACCGACGTGACCAGCGCCACGCTCACCGTCGATCTGGTGCCGCGTGGCGAGCGAAAACTCAAGCAATCGGGTGTCGAGGCCAAGATGCGCGAGATGCTGCGAGCGCTTCCCGGCGCCCGTATCACAGTCGGGGCCGGCGCCAACGGAGAGTCGCTGGACATCACGCTGGCGAGTGACGATCCGCAGATCCTTGCCAGCGCGGCGGCGCAGGCAGAGTCGCAGCTGCGCACGCTCAAGGGCATTGGCAACGTGACCTCCAGCGCTTCGTTGCAGCGCCCGGAGATCCAGGTGCGCCCCGACACCGCTCGTGCCGCTGCGCTGGGTGTCACGTCGGAAGCGCTGGCCGACGCAGTGCGCCTGGCCACCTACGGCGACTATTCCAACTCGCTGCCCAAACTCAACCTGCCGGAGCGCCAGATCGCGATCCGCGTGCTCATGGATCCGTCGGTGCGCGGCAACCTCGATGCCATCGCGCAGCTGCGAGTCAAGGGCAGCGGCGGCAACGTGGACCTGGGCTCGGTGGCCGAGATCGTGATGGGCAGCGGCCCGTCGCAGATCGACCGATTGGACCGCTCGCGCAACGTGACGCTCAGTGTCGAGTTGAACGGACGCACGATCGGCGAGGTGCAGCGCGAAGCCATGGCGTTGCCCGCGCTGAAGTCTTTGCCGGCTGGCGTGCACCAGGTGGAACAAGGCGAATTGCAGCGCATGTCCGAACTGTTCCAGAGCTTCGGCGTTGCGATGGCAATCGGGATCTTTTGCATCTATGCGGTGCTGGTGCTGCTGTTCCATGACTTCCTGCAACCCGGCACCATCCTCAGTGCCTTGCCGCTGGCAATGGGCGGCGCCATGTTCGCGCTGTGGCTCACGCACCAGGCATTTTCGATGTCGGTGGTCATCGGCGTTCTGATGCTGATGGGCATCGTCACGAAGAATTCGATCCTGCTCGTCGAGTACGCCATCGTGGCGCGCCGCGACCGAGGCATGGGCCGGTTCGACGCGCTGATCGATGCCTGCCACAAGCGCGCTCGCCCGATCGTGATGACGACCATCGCAATGGGCGCCGGCATGCTGCCCAACGCACTGGGGCTCGGTGCGGAGCCCAGTTTTCGCCAGCCGATGGCGATCGTCGTGATTGGAGGTCTGCTGACGTCCACCGCGCTGAGCTTGCTGGTCGTGCCGGTGATCTTCACTTACGTAGACGACCTCTTGCAGTGGGGGCGTGGCCTCGTGTCACGCAGGAGCGCCACACGCGCTGCGCCCGAGCAGGCCCTGCAGGCGGCCGAATGAAGACCGCGCAGGTCCGCCGATCAACTTTTTCCCGATCGCTGCAGTAACAAAAGGCCCAACGTGAACGAACAACAATCTGCCATCGCGCGATGGCTGCGTACCGCATGTCTGCTGCTCTGCGTGTGGGGAGGCGCAGCAGCAGCCCAGACGCAAAACGTGATCGAATCGGTCACGTCTTCGGTGCAATCCGGTGCAGAGGTCATCCGCATCGATTTTTCCCAGCCGCTTGCCGCGGCGCCGACGGGTTTCACCATCCAGTCGCCTGCACGCATCGCCCTTGACTTTCCCGGCGTCACGAACGGCGTTGGCCGCGCGCCCATCGAAATCAACCAGGGCAATCTGCGCTCCGTCAACGTGGCGCAGGCCGGCGAGCGCACGCGTCTGGTGCTGAATCTCAAACAGGCAACGACCTACACGACCCAGGTTCAGGGCCAATCGCTGCTCGTGTCACTCGGTCCTGTCGCCGGTGCGGCGCTCAACGCGCCCATGTCTTCCACCTTTGCGGAGAACCGCAGCAGGGACACCTTGCCGTTGCGTGACGTTGACTTCCGCCTGGGCTCGGACGGCGCCGGCCGCGTGATCGTCGATCTGGCCAACAGCCAGGTGGGCGTAGACATTCGGCAGCAAGGCAAGAACCTGGTCGTCGAATTCACCAAGTCCACGCTGCCCGAAGGTTTGCGCCGCCGCATGGACGTGGCGGATTTCGGCACCCCCGTCCAGTGGGTGACGGTGCAGCAATCGGATGATCGCGTGCGCATGACCATCGAGCCCAAGGGCGACTGGGAGCACAGCGCCTACCAGAGCGAGAACCGGTTCGTCGTGGAAGTGCGCCCGCGCAAGGTCGATCCGACCAAGCTCACGCAGGGCGTGAGCTACAGCGGCGAGAAGCTCTCGCTGAACTTCCAGAACATCGATATCCGTTCGCTGCTGCAGGTGATCGCCGACTTCACGAACTTCAACATCGTGACCTCGGACTCGGTGAGCGGCGCACTGACGCTGCGGCTGAAGGACGTGCCCTGGGACCAGGCCCTGGACATCATCTTGCAGGCGAAGAACCTGGGCGTGCGCAAGAACGGCGGCGTGCTTTGGATCGCGCCCAAGGATGAAATCAATGCCAAGGAAAAGCTCGAATTCGAAGCGCAGGCCACCATACAGAGCCTGGAGCCGATTCGTACCCAGTCGTTTCAGCTGAACTACACCAAGGCCGCGACCCTTGTGCAAGGCCTGACGGGTAGCGGCGGAGGTGGAGGTGGAAGTGGGGGAGGCGGATCGGGTACGCCCACACGCATCCTGAGTCCGCGCGGCAGTGTGATCGCCGAGGCGCGCACCAACCAGCTCTTTGTCTCGGACATCCCCTCGCGGCTTCAGCAGGTCGCCGAGCTGATCCAGAAGCTCGATGTGCCGGTGCGACAGGTACTGATCGAGGCGCGCATCGTCGAGGCATCGGACACCTTCAGCAAATCGCTGGGCGTCAAGCTGGGTGGATCGTCCAAGGGCAGCAACAGTTCGATCGGCACCCAGGCGACGACGAGCAGCGACGGCACCGTGTCGTACTCGTCGACCTCCAGCAGCAACTTCGTCAACCTGCCGGCCAGCAGTTCCAGTGGCACTTCCACGGGAACCTTCGCGGTTTCGCTCTACAACTCCAGCATGTCGAAGATTTTGAATCTGGAAATATCCGCGCTGGAAGAAGACGGCAAGGGCAAGGTCGTGGCGAGCCCTCGGGTCGTCACGGCCGACCAAACCAAGGCCCTGATCGAACAGGGGACTGAACTTCCTTACCAGTCTGCCACGTCGAGCGGTGCGACCTCGGTCTCCTTCAGGAAGGCGAATCTCAGGCTCGAGGTCACACCGCAGATCACGCCAGAAGGAAACATCATCCTGACGCTGGATGTGAACAAGGATTCCGTCGGCCAGTCGACCACTGCGGGCTACGCCATCAACACGAAGCACGTTCAGACCGAAGTGCTCGTAGAAAACGGAGGGACTGTCGTGATCGGCGGGATCTTCGAACTGTCGGAAACGAACGACGAGTCACGGATACCGGTACTCGGCGAATTGCCCTATGTCGGAGTGCTGTTCCGATCACGCACCCGCGAGGTCAAGAAGAGCGAACTGCTGATCTTCATCACCCCGAAGATGATTACCGATCGGAATGCGGCCCGCTAGCCGCGATGCGATGTAGGTGCGAGAAATTAATGTCGGCAGTCACCTGGCCCTGCGCATCGATGCGTCCTGTACTTTGGTTCGGACGGCATGGCGGAAGCAGGCAGCGGTTCGATGAACATCCCGACCTCTCCAGCGTGAATGCCGATCCTTCGAACGAACGCCCGGCGCGGCCATGCCATCAACTTTGCCTCCGGTGCGTACTCCGAGGGGGCCAGAAAGTTCACTGCACGCCCGCGTCCTTGGAGCGCCAGGCCGGCCGAGCGCACCAAAGGGCTAGGATGTGGACTGATCTGCGAGACCATCATGCACGCCCGTGTCGACGAAGAAATCACTTTCCGCAAGCTTGAGACGCTGATTGCGTTCATGGAAACCGGCAATCTTGCGCGCGCGGCCGAGCGGCTCGAGGTCAGCACGGTGAGCGTTCACCGTGCCTTGCACTCTCTGGAAGTCGGCGTGCGCTGCGCGCTGTTTCGTCATGAGGGTCGCAATCTTCATCCCACCGAAGCCGCGCATGCGCTGGCCGAAGTGGCGCGCGAGGTGCTGCACACCATGTCCGCGGGCATCCGCTCCACGCGCGAGGTCGCCGGCTACTCGGCCGATCGCATCCGCATCGGGTCGCTCTACTCGCTGACCATCCGCACTGTGCCCGCGGTCCTCGTCCACATGAAGGTGCGCAAGCCCAGCCTTGAGACCGAGCTCGTACTCGGCTCCAACGCGGATCTGCTGCAGAAAATTCGCGACGGCGCCGTCGATGCGGCGCTGATGGCGGTCCCGGAAGAGGCTGGCGACATCGTTTCGGAGCCGCTGTTCGAAGACGACATCTACTTCGCGGCCCCTATGGGATCGCGCTTCGCCGCGCTCGATTGCGTCGACCTGAGCGAATGTTCCGACGAGAAATTCGTCAGCCTCAAGGAGGGGTTCGCTACCTACAACGGGTTCGTGGAGGCCTTTCGCGTGGCGAACTTCACTCCCAACGTGGTGATGAAGACCGGCGACATCTTCTCGCTGATGAACCTGGTCAGCGGTGGCATTGGCTACACGCTGCTGCCAGGGCGCGTGCGCGACCTGTTCTCGCAGAAGGTCCAACTGATTCCGCTGGCGCCCAAGTACCTGATGCGCCAGACCTTGGGAGTCAGCTTCCTGCGTACACGCGAGCGTGACCCGAACCTGCTTGCGCTGCTCGCGGTATGCAGGAGCGCCAGAGCCGAACTGGCCTGAGCGCGCCATCGCATTGGCACCCTCGATCGTTTCGCTGAGAGTAACTGTCGTCGACTGCCGTTAATTGATTGCGGCCGGGCAAGCCGATACCGTACGTCTCCAGGAACAGCGCCCCTCGCGCGCCGTCACTCCGGAGACATAACCCATGATCATCTACGGCACCGCGCTGCTGGCCTTGTGCCATCTGCTGGGCATTTTTCTGGGCGACCTGCTGGGTCAGGCGCTGGGTGTAAAGACCAACGTCGGCGGCGTGGGCATCGCGATGCTGCTGCTCATCACGGCGCGCATCTACATGCACAGGAAGGGCATCCTGCCCAAGCTGACCGAATTGGGCGTGGAGTACTGGGGCGCCATGTACATCCCGGTGGTGGTCGCCATGGCGGCGCAGCAGGACATGGTTTCCGCGTTGCGCGGTGGACCCGTCGCACTACTTTCGGCGCTGGCGGCCGTTGCCGTCTGCGCGGTGGTGATCTCGCTGATCAATCGCATGGAGCATCCGGTCGCCAGCTCGCAGGCCGAGCCGGTGCGCAACGACAACCCTCTTCTCAACGAGGCGGAATGAGCGCCATGCTTGAAATCCTCGAAAAAGCGGCCTTGCAGAACGGCCTGGTCAGCGCCTTCATGGTCGTGGGGTTGATCGTGCTGCTTTCCGGCCAGATCTCGCGCCGCCTGACCTTCGGGCGCGTGCACGGATCGGCCATCGCCATCGTGATCGGACTCATCCTCGCCTATTGGGGCGGCACCCGGACCGGGGGCCACAAAGGCCTGGCCGATATGTCGCTGTTTGGAGGCATCGGCCTGATGGGCGGGGCCATGCTGCGCGATTTCGCGATTGTTGCCACGGCCTTTGAAGTGCAGGTGACCGAAGCTCGCCAGGCGGGGCTCATCGGAGTGATCTCGCTGTTGCTCGGGACGCTGCTGCCCTTTGTAGTGGGCGCCGCGATCGCCTGGAGCTTCGGCTACTCCGACGCGGTCAGCATGACAACGATCGGCGCCGGGGCCGTCACCTACATCGTGGGCCCCGTCACGGGGGCGGCCATCGGTGCCAGCCCCGACGTGATGGCGCTGAGCATCGCGACCGGCCTGGTCAAGGCCATCCTCGTGATGGTCGGCACCCCGATGGCTGCACGCTTCCTGCGCCTGAAGACGCCGCGCTCGGCGATGGTCTTCGGCGGCCTTGCCGGCACTGTGAGCGGCGTGTCGGCCGGCCTCGCGGCCACCGATCGCAAGCTGGTGCCCTACGGTGCGCTGGTCGCTACTTTCCATACCGGACTGGGCTGCCTTCTGGGCCCATCCGTGCTGTTTTTTGCCGTCAAGGCGGTGATGGGTTGAGGAATGGACGAATGGATCGCATGAACTGGAACACCAGGACCGAAAACCGCGCAGGCCGGTTGGCCCGCGCCGCGCAGGCGCTTGGCACGCAGTGCCAGGACAAGCTGGTGGCCACCGAAGCGATCGGCACGCTGCTGGAGGCCGTGCTGGAGCCGGGCGACCGGGTCTGCCTGGAAGGCAACAACCAGAAGCAGGCCGACTTTCTGGCCCGAGCGTTGGTGCAGGTCGACACGGCGCGGGTGCACGGCCTGCACATGGTGCAGTCGGTACTCGCGCTGCCCGAACACCTGGACTTGTTCGAAAACGGCGTGGCGAGCCGGTTGGACTTCAGCTTCTCGGGGCCGCAGGGCGCGCGCCTGGCCAAGCTGGTGTCGGCCGGGCGCATCGAGATCGGTGCGATCCACACCTACCTGGAGCTTTTCGCGCGCTACTTCGTCGACCTTACGCCACGCGTGGCGTTGGTGGCGGCCCATGCCGCGGACGCGGAGGGGAACCTCTACACCGGCCCCAACACCGAGGACACTCCCGCCATTGTCGAAGCCACCGCTTTTTCCGGCGGCATCGTGATCGCGCAGGTCAACGAACTGGTGGATGGCCGCACCACCACGCTGCCGCGCATCGACATACCGGCGGACTGGGTGAGCTTCGTGGTGAAAGCGCCGCGCCCCAATTTCATCGAGCCTTTGTTCACGCGCGACCCGGCGCAGATCAGCGAGATTCAGGTGCTGATGGCCATGATGGCGATCAAGGGCATCTACGCCGAATACGGCGTGCAGCGCCTGAACCACGGCATCGGCTTCGACACGGCCGCGATCGAGCTGCTGCTGCCGACCTATGCCGAGTCGCTCGGCCTCAAGGGCAAGATCTGCAAGCACTGGGCGCTCAACCCGCATCCCGCGCTGATTCCGGCGATCGAGGCAGGCTGGGTCGAATCGGTGCATTCCTTCGGCTCCGAGCTGGGCATGGAGGACTACATCCGCGCGCGCTCCGACGTGTTCTTCACCGGCCCGGACGGGTCGCTGCGCAGCAACCGCGCGTTCTGCCAGGCCGCAGGGCACTACGCCTGCGACCTCTTCATCGGGTCGACGCTGCAGATCGACCTCGACGGCAACAGCTCGACCGCCACGCTGGGACGCATTGCGGGCTTCGGCGGTGCGCCCAACATGGGCGCCGACGCGCGCGGTCGACGCCACACGAGCCCGGCCTGGCTCAAGGCGGGCCAGGAAGCGCGCGCGGGCCGCGGCGGCGCGGCCGGCACGCCGCGTGGCCAGAAGCTGGTGGTGCAGATGGTCGAAACCTTCCGCGAGCACATGCAGCCCGCCTTCGTCGACCGGCTGGACGCATGGCAGTTGGCGGAACAGTCGGGCATGGAACTGCCGCCGATCATGATCTACGGCGACGACGTGAGTCACATCCTTACCGAGGAAGGCATCGCCAACCTGCTGTTGTGCCGCAACGATGCAGAGCGCGAGCAGGCGATCCGAGGCGTAGCGGGCTACACGGCGGTCGGGCTGGGGCGCGACAAGCGCGCGGTGGAGAACCTGCGCGACCGCGGCGTGATTCGCCGGCCGGAGGATCTGGGCATCGACCCGCGCGACGCCACGCGCAACCTTCTGGCCGCACGCAGCATGCGCGACATCGTGCGCGCCTCGGGTGGGCTGTACCAGCCGCCCCAACGATTCAGGAACTGGTAGGAAACAACCATCATGAGCATTCCAGCAGGACTCGAAATCCTGGACTTTTCCTTCCCCGGGCAGCGCATCGCGGACACCTTTGCGCCAGTCCTGGTCGGCGTGGTCGGCTCGGGCAACCTCGAGGTGATGCTCGAGAGCGCTGCCGGCGATGACTGCACCGTGCGCATCGAGACCTCGGCGCGCGGCTTCGAACCCATCTGGCGGGCCGTGCTGGCGGACTTCCACGAGCGGCATCCGCTCGGAGGCATCCGCATCTCGATCAATGACATGGGCGCCACCCCCGCAGTGGTGGGCCTGCGGCTCGGCCAGGCCGTGGCCGAACTGCCGGGAGCATCGTCATGAGCCTCAGCTATGCCGAATGCACGGCGCGTGAGCGCCTGGCCCTTCTGCTGGATGCGGGCAGCTTCCACGAGTGGCTGCCGCCGTCCGAGCGGCTGACCAGCCCGCACCTTGCCCAACTGGGTGTGCCCTGTGCTTTCGACGATGGCGTTGCGATCGGCCGCGCCACATTGGCCGGTCGCACGGTCTTCGTTGCCGCGCAGGAGGGCGCCTTCATGGGCGGCGGCGTTGGCGAGGTGCATGGCGCCAAGCTCGTGGGCCTGCTGCAGCGCGCACTGCGCGATCGGCCAACGGCGGTGCTGCTGCTGGCCGAGTCCGGTGGAGTGCGGCTGCACGAAGCCAATGCCGGCCTGATTGCAGTGTCGGAGGTGATGCGCTCGGTGCTCGACGTGCGTGCGGCGGGCATCCCTGTGATCACGCTGATCGGCGGCGCGAACGGTTGCTTCGGTGGCATGGGCATCGTCGCGCGCTGCACTGACTACATCGTGATGAGCGACAGCGGCCGGCTGGCCATGTCCGGCCCCGAGGTGATCGAGGCTTCCTTCGGTGTGGAGGAGTTCGATTCGCGCGACCGCGCCCTGGTGTGGCGTACCACCGGCGGCAAACACCGTTGGCTGACAGGCGATTGCGACGAGCTCGTCGAAGACGATGTGCAGGCCTTCCGCGAGGCGGCTATCTGCGCGCTCTCGGCCGCGAAGCCGGTCACGTCGGCATTGCTGGAGACCGAACACGCGCTGCTGAGTGCGCGCTTGCGCGATATGCCGCCACCCAGCGAGGACCTGGACGATGCAATGGCGCTCTGGCAGCGCCTGGGCGTGGCCGATGCGCAGCGCATTCCCGACATTGACGTGGCCGCCATGCATGCCTTGCGCGGGGCCACGGAGGCACAAAGATGAAATGGAACACGTTGGTCACGCAACTTTTCGGCCCTTTCCACGGCATGCGAGAGGTCGGCGATTTTCTCCAGGGGGAGGTCTTGTTCGAGGGCGAGTTGCTCACGGTCATCGGGACAACGAATCATGCTTCGATCGGCGTTCGACTCGCGTTGGCGCAAGCCCGCGTGGTGCTTGACACGATCTCGCAGCATCCGGGTCGACCGATCCTGCTGCTCATCGATACCCAGGGCCAGCAGCTGCGCCGACGCGACGAATTGCTCGGTATCAATCGCGCCATGGCACACCTCGGTATGTGCATCGACCTTGCGCGGCGGAATGGGCATCGAGTGATTGGACTGGTGTACGACCAGGCGTTGTCGGGCGGCTTCATCACCTCGGGACTGATCGCCGATGCGTGCGATGCGCTGCCTGAGGCGGAAATCCGTGTCATGCGCATCCCTGCGATGGCACGCGTGACCAAGTTGCCGGAGGCCATGCTCACCGAGCTTTCCGAATCGAATCCTGTGTTTGCGCCCGGTGTCGGCAACTACGTGGCCATGGGCGGAGTGCGCGCCCTCTGGGAGGGCAATCTGCAGGTGGCGTTGCGTGCTGCGTTGTCCGAAGCGACAGGTGAGGACCGACGTGCCAGGGATGGCGCCTTGCGCGGCGGCCGCAAGCTCGCCGCCGACGTGGCGCAACGTGTGCTCGATGCTGCCTGAGGTGTTGGCATGAAGCTGCTGCGCCGCCATCGGCTCGCTCACCTGTCCGCCCAGGGCTGGACGCAAGTGCTGGCCCGCCCATGGGACTGCGAGGGCAAGGCGTGCATCGCGCACTGGGCAGAGCGAGGCCTTCCGCTCGTCGTGACACGCCAGCACGAGCTTGCGACCGCTCACGAGGAAACTGTCTTGCTCGGCCTTCCCGCGCCAACTCAATGGGGCCGCCGCCGGCTCGGCTTGCAGGTGCCGCGTTCGGCCATCCTGTGCTTCGGTGAATTTCCGCGCGCAAACGAGGTGCTGCATTTGCTGCCGCGCGATGCGCGCGCGGCCTGGCACAGGTTGGCGACAGCGTTCGAAATGGAGCGCGTGCAGGTGCGCGCCTACGGCAGCTATGGTTGGCAACAACTCACGGGCTTGCGGTACGTGCACCCGGGATCCGATCTGGACTTGTGGATTGCAGTCGACGATGCACGCCACGCGGACTTCGTGGCTGCCTGTCTGCAGGCCCAGGCACCCGGGCGGTTGCGGCTTGATGGCGAACTTGTCTTTCGCGACGGCAGCGCGGTCAATTGGCGCGAGTGGAGCGCCTGGCGGGCCGGACATTCGCGCAGCGTGCTGGTGAAGCACGTGTGCGGTGCCCGCCTGGAGACAAACGCCTTCGTGCCCGAAGACAGTCAAGAGATGGGTCTTGCGGCATGAGCACTGCGCTACCTCTCGCCCGCGTCTCGACAGCGTTTTCTTCGCCGCCTTCATCGCATGCAATCGGCTGCGCGGCAACGCTGGCGCTGTACGACGAGCTGGCGTTGGCACCGAAGCCGGGACTGGTGTCCTTCGTCGACAACGGCAGTCATGACGACATGGACGCACACACCTTCATGCGAAGCCTCATTGCGCTGCGGCACTACTTCGTGCAGATCGCTGAGTTGGGCCAGGCGCATGCACCTTTCAAGGCACTGGAAGCTTGTGGAATTGCCGCGGAGGCGCGGATGTTGGAGGCGACGGGTGGCGTGAACACACACCGTGGCGCCGTCTTTACCTTGGGCCTGCTCTGTGCCGCTGCCGGCGCGGCGCGGCGCGACGGCGAGCCGGCGCGTCCAGCCGCATTGCGGACTGCATTGCATCGGCATTGGGGCGATGCGTTGCAGGCCCGCAGCCATCGCATTTCCACTTTGCCAGGCGGCATCGCGGCCCGCCGCCATGGATTGCGAAGCGCATCGCAAGAGGCCGCGCTTGGATTTCCGGTGTTGTTCGACACGGCCGTTCCGACACTTTTTCGTTCAGTGCGGCGCGGTCTGAGCCCGGAGCAGGCGCGTGTCGATACATTGTTCGCCGTCATGGCTGTACTGGACGACAGCAACCTGGCGCACCGTGGCGGAATTCAGGGCCTGCGCAACGCACAGCAGGCAGCGCGCGATTTTCTTGCGAAGGGCGGTGCAGCGGGGCAGGGGGGCATGGAAGCCGCACACGCGGTTCACCGTGACTTCGTCGCGCTCCGTCTGTCGCCTGGTGGCGCTGCAGATACCCTGGCCGCAGCGTGCTGGATGCAGCGCATCTGCGGCGTGGCGGAATGAGCTACGCCGTCGTCTTCTCGGGCCAGGGCATGCAGCACCCCGACATGCTGCCTTGGCTCGCGAATGATGAAACGGTGCACGCGATGCAGCAGTTGCTCGGCATCGACGACTGGAGAGCATGCGTAAAAGATCCCGTCTGGGCAGGGTGCAATGCGAATGCCCAGGTTCTATTGACAGGCCTGGCGTTGGCTGCGTGGGCCCAGCTTGCCCCATGTCTTCCAGCGCCAGCGGCGGCGGCTGGCTACAGTGTTGGCGAACTGGCGGCATTCTCGGCCGCTGGCGTTTTCGATGCGAACACGGCCCTTGAGCTGGCGCATCGCCGCGCAGCGCTGATGGACTGTGCTGGTGAGTCGAATTCCACAGGCCTGATGGGCGTCAGCGGGGTGACCGAATCGCTGCTTGGACGGCTGTGCGAGGAATTCGATCTGGCCGTCGCCATAAGAAACGGCATCGACAGCGTTGTGCTCGGGGGCCTGCAAGTCGTGCTGCCGCTCGCAGTCGAAGCGGCGCAACGCCAGGGCGCGCACGCTTTGCTTCTCAACGTGCAGGTGGCATCCCATACGCGGTGGATGGCTGCGGCGGCGCAGGGCTTTGCTGCGCACATTGCGCCGCTGGCGTTTCGTGCTGCCGGAATTCCTCTCTTCAGCGATGCGACGGGCCGCGTTGCCGAGCCGCCTCAACTCAAGCACGCGTTGGCCAGGCAGATCGATCACGCAGTGCGGTGGGACGAATGCCTGGAAAGCATCGCCGGGCGACGAGTGGCATGCGTGATCGAGATTGGTCCAGGGCGGGCACTGGCGCGCATGTGGAACGGCCGGTACGCCGATACGCCAGCACGCTCCGTAGACGAGTTTCGTAGCGTGGAAGCCATTGCGCGCTACGTTCAGAAATGCATGGCAGCGGCTTAGCTTATTCGTACTTCTGCCCGTTGCGTATCAAATCTGGTGTACCGACCACTTCGTTGAGTTCCTCGAAGTCCAGCATCTGCGAGCGCCACGGCTGCGTGGTGCGGTGCTGGTGCAGGCTCGCGTAGTAGCCCTGCAGCGTGTGCACCACCGCGCGCGCCGTGCCGCCCGGAAAGATCGCGATGCGAAAGCCGTGCTTCTGCAGCGCGTCCGCGTCCTGGATCGGCGTCTTGCCGCCTTCGACCATGTTGGCCAGGAGCGGCACCCGGTCGCCGAAGCGCCGGCAGGCCGCGTCCATTTGCTCGGGCGAGCGCAGCGCCTCGATGAAGAGCGCGTCCACGCCGCAGGCGAGGTAGGCCTCGGCGCGGTCGAGCGCGGCCTCCAGGCCTTCGACCGCCACCGCATCGGTGCGCGCGAGGATCAGCGTGTCGCTCGAGGTGCGCACGTCCAGCGCGGCCTTGAGCTTGCCGACCATCTCGCGCTCGGGCACCACGGCCTTGCCGTCGAGGTGGCCGCAGCGCTTGGGAAAGGTCTGGTCTTCGATCTGCACCATCGCCGCGCCCGCGCGCTCGAAGCCGCGCATGGTGCGCTGGGTGTTGAGTGCGTTGCCGAAACCGGTGTCGGCATCGACGATCACCGGCAGGCTCACGCGCTCGGTGATGCGGGCCAGGGTATCGGCCACCTCGGTGTAGGTGGTGAGGCCGACGTCGGAGCGGCCCAGGCGCGTGTAGGCGATGGAGGCGCCCGAGAGGTAGAGCGCCTCGAAACCGGCCCGCTCGGCCACGAGGGCGCTGAGCGCGTCGTACACGCCGGGCGCAAGCACGATGTCGTGGCGCGCGAGCCGGGTCTTGAAGGAAGGGTTCGTCATGGAGACGCTTTCGTCGAATGGATCAATGCAGCGGCGGTGCGCGCCGCGATGTAGCCTCCGGCCACCGCGCTCAGCAGGCCGTTGCCGGAGAGATAACCCCACACCTCATCGCCAGAAACACCGCCCGCCGCGCCACCGGCGGCGAACAGGTTGGCGAAGGGCGTGCCGTCGTGCCGCAGCACGCGCATGTCGGGCGCGGTGTCGAGGCCGCCCTGGGTGTGGAACAGCGCGCCCGTGACCTTCACTGCGAAGTACGGCGCTTCGAGCGCGCGCGCGAACACGCGGCCATCGGGCGGTGGCGTGCTGGCGCGCATGGCGTCGAACGTGCCTTGCAGCGCGGAAGGCTCGCAGCCGATGCAATCCGCCAGCGCAGCCACCGATTCGCAGCGGCGCAACGCGCCCGCCGCTTCAGCCTCGCAGAAGTCGGGGAAGCCCCGCGCCAGTGCGAGCAGCGGCGTGTCGAACACGTTCCAGGCAATGCCGCCCGGTTGTGCGAGCACGTGCACCGCGGCCTCCGAGTAGCCCTGCGTCTCGTCGTGAAAGCGCCGGCCTTCGCAGTTGAGCTGTACGCCGCCTTCCATCATCACGGCCCACGACATCAGGGCCCCTTGCGGCGTGACCCACGAGCCATGGCCCTGGTAGCCGCCGAGGTCGCGCAGACGTGCACCCAGCGATTGGCCCCACAGGATCGCGCTGCCGTCGTTGCCGGCGTGACCGCCGAAGGTGGCTTCGGCCATCTCGGGCAGCAGCGTGCGGACCATTTCCGCATTGCCGCCGAAGCCGTTGCACGCGAGCAGCAGCGCATCGCAGGCCAGTGTTTCGCGGCTGCCATCGGGGCGCAAGTAGTCGACGCCGATCACGCGGTCTTCGGCATCGAGTACCAATGTATCGACCAACGCTTGCGTCAGCACGGGAATGCCCGCCGCCTCGACGGCCGCTTGCAAGGCCGCCATGAGCGACGCACCGGTTTTCTGCGGCAGCGAATGCATGCGATGTACGCTGTGACCCGGATAGAGAAAGCCGTCGAGCAGCATCCACTGCAGGCCGTGCCGTTCCTGCAGCGCATCGAGTGCCGGACCGATGGACGCCGCATAGGCCTCGACCAGCGCAGGCGCGGCGTGGCCATGGGCCTTGGCCTGGATGTCGGCAGCGAAGCGCCCGGCGCTGTCGTCATTCACGCCATGCGCTCGCTGCGCACGAGTGCCGGGCGCGGGGATGAAGCCGGAGGACAGCGCGGTCGATCCGCTCGGCAGCGCGTCGCGCTCCAGCACCACAGAGGCCACACCCGCATCGCTCAGCATCAGTGCGGTCGTGAGCCCGCAGGCACCGCCGCCGACGATGGCCACCGGCACGTGCACTTCGGCCTCGACCTGCGCGGCGCGACGGATGTGGCGTGAAGGCTTTGTCGTCATGCGAGCGATGCGATGAATGCCGTGCAGTCCGTCACCTCGGCCACGTTGCGCATGTCGGCCAGCGAGGTCTGGTGGCGTTCTTCGCCGAAGGCCGCGCACCCATCGGACAGCACCAGCGTGCGGTAGTCGCGCATGTGCGCATCGCGCACGGTGCTCGCGACGCCGCCGTTGGTGACGATGCCGCAGACCGCCACCGTGTCGATGCCGGCGTGGCGCAGCACCCAGTCGAGCTGTGTGTTGAAGAAGGCCGAGTACGCGACCTTGCTCACCGTCACGTCGACCAGCCCGGTCAACGCGTCGACGTTCGCCTGGCCCCAGCTGCCGGGCGCGAAGTCGCCCTTTTTCAGATAGGGGCGCATCGCCTTGAGGTGCGGCGACACCATCGGCTCGCCGGCCGCGTCCGGCCACAGTGTGAACTGGCTTGCGGCCACGAGGCCACCCGCCGCCTTGAGTGCGCGCGCCACCTCGGCCACGCGCACCGGCAGCAGCAGCGCCGGCGGATTGGTGTCGCCGCCGCGCGCATAGGCACCGTTGGCATCGAGAAAGTCGTTCTGCAGGTCGATGACGACCAGCGCGGTCTTCGCTGCAACGGATGTCTTGCCTGTGCTCATGACAGCCTCACCAGAAGGTTGCCGTGCGCATCGACCTCGGCGTGGAATCCGGGTTCGAGCCACACGGTGGTATCGGCCTGTTCGAGGATTGCAGGGCCTTCGATGCGCGCAGCCACTGGCAGTTCGAGCCGCGCGTAGCGCACGGCCTCATGCCACTGGCCGTGGTGGAACACGCGCTGCGTGCCCAGCGGCACGATGCTGCCTCGCCCTTCGGGTGCCAGCACCTTCAGGTCGAACTTCGGTCGCACGCCGATGCGTGCATAGCGCAGGTTCATCACGCGGATCGGGATGCCTTCGAGCACCCGGCCGAATGCGGCGGTGTAGCTGGCCTCGAATGCGGCGCGGATCGATGCGGCCGTGATCGGCGCCTTGCCCACGTCGGCGAGCACCACAGGCAGCGTGTGCGTCTGGCCCGCGTAGAGCATGTCGAGTGCGATGACCTCGCGCACCTCGTCGAAGCGCACGCCCGATGAATCCAGGCGCTGCTGGCAGCTCGCGGCCAGCTCGTCGATGCGGCGCTGCAGGTCACCCACATCGAGCTCGGTCAAAGGCTTGTTGAGGGTCTGCACCGCGTCGTGGCGCATGTCGGCGATCACGCAGCCGAGGGCCGAGGTCACGCCGGGATAGCGCGGCACGATGCCGGTCGCGACGCCCACCTCGCGCATCATCGCGCACACATGCAGCGCACCGCCGCCGCCGAAAGGCATGTAGGCGAAGCGACGCGGGTCGTGGCCGCGTTCGATGGACACAAGGCGGATCGCGCCCGCCATGCGCGCATTGGCCACGGTGAGGATGGCTTCCGCGGCCGCATGCACGTCCAGGCCGAGTGGCCGGGCGACGTGCTCCTCGATCGCCTGGCGCGACTTCTGCGCATCCAGCGCCGCGAGCAGTCCTCCACCCAGCGGGCGATCGGCGGCGATGCGGCCCAGCAGCACGTTCGCATCGGTCACTGTCGGGCGCATGTTGCCGCGCCCGTAGCAGGCCGGCCCCGGCAAGCTGCCGGCCGACTCGGGGCCGACCTGCAGCATGCCGCTCGCATCCACCGAGGCGATGGAGCCGCCGCCGGCGCCGATGGTCTCGATCTGGATCATCGGCGAGCGGATCACCATGCCAAACTCGATCGCGGTCTGCGCGGCCAATGCGGCTTCGCCGTTCGCCACCAGCGACACGTCGAACGAGGTGCCGCCCATGTCGCCGGTGATCGCGTTCGGAAAGCCCGCCGCGCGCGCAATGGCCGCGCAGGCGATCACGCCGGCCGCCGGGCCCGACAGCGCCGTGCGCACCGGCAGGTCGCTCGCGGTCTGCCGCGACATCACGCCGCCGTTGCTCTGCACCACCAGCAGCTCGCCGGCAAAGCCCTGGCCGCGCAGGTCGGATTCGAGCCGCTCGAGGTAGCCGCCCACCACGGGCTGCAGCGCCGCATTGAGCGTGGCGGTCGAGCAGCGCTCGAACTCGCGGATCTCGGGCAGCACTTCGCTGGCCGAGGTGACGTGCGGGTTGGGCCAGAGCGCGCGCACCGCCTCGACGGCCAGGCGCTCGTTCTCGGGGTTCGCGTAGGTGTTGATGAAGAACACGCACACGGCCTCGCAGCCGGCGTCGAGCAGCGAGCGGGCTTCGGCGCGCATCTGGTCCAGATCGACTGCGGTGTGCAGCGTGCCGTCGGCGAGCACGCGCTCGTCGACTTCGCGGCGCAGGTCGCGGGGCACCACCGGCGTGAAGCTGCCACGCAGGCCCCAGGTCTCGGGCCGGTCGCGGCGGCGCATCTCCAGCACGTCGCGAAAACCGCGCGTGGTGATGATGCCGGTGCGCGCCACCTTGCGTTCGAGCAGCGCGTTGGTGCCCACCGTGGTGCCGTGCACGATGGTGGCGATGGCCGCGGCCGAGTCGGCCACGCGCGCCACGCCGTTCATGAAGCCGCGCGCTTCTTCGCCGCGCGTGGAGGGCACCTTGACGATGCGCGCCGTGCCGTTCGCTTCGTCGAGCACGAAGAGGTCGGTGAAGGTGCCGCCGACATCGACGCCGACGACAAGGGATTTGCCAGTGGAAGTCATTCGGACGCCTTCTTCATGCTGCCGCCGGTGGGGCTGCCGGTTGTCACATAGCCCATCGCGCTGTCGGCCTCGCGCTCTTGCGCAGGCCGCTCGGCGGCGCTGCCCCAGCCGCCGCCGCCGGGCGTTTCGAGCCGCACGCGCTCGCCGCGCGTGAGCTGGATGCCGCGCATCTTCGACACCATGGGCGGCGTGTGCCACTCGCCCGCGTTCTCGTAGCTGAACTTGTTGACCGCGCCTTCGCCGCCGCCCGCGATGCCCTTGGGCGGCGAGGTGCCGCGCTCGCCGAAGACGAACACTTCGGCGTCTTTTTCCAGCAGCTCGATTTCGTAGACGGCACCGAGGCCGCCGCGATGCCGGCCATCGCCGCCCGAATCGGCGCGCAGCGACCATTCGGTGAAGCGCACCGGGTAGGCGGCTTCGAGAATTTCGAGCGGCGGAATCGTCGCGGTCGAGATCGGCGCATTGCCGTGCGAGAGCCCATCGCCGCCCGAGTGGCCGCCATGGCCGCCGCCGAAGAAGCTGAACATCACCCAGCGCTGGCCTTCGCGGCCCTTGTCGCTGCGGTGGCCCGCGATCGACAGCGCATTGATCGTGCCGTAGGCCTGCGCCACCGCGCGCGTCGGGTCGGCCTGCGCCGCCGCGCTGAAGATCACGTCGATCATGCGCAGGATGGTTTCGGTGTAGCCGCCGACCGGACGCGGGCGCTCGCAGCTGATCACGAGCTTGTCGGGAATGTTGAAGTCCACCGCATCGAGCACGCCGGCATTGGCGGGTACATCGGGGAACAGGTGCTTGAGCGCGACGTAGCAGGCGGCCACCGCCGTGGCGCGCGAGATGTTCACAGGCCCCGCGCATTGCGGCGAGGTGCGCGAGAAGTCGAGCAGCAGCCGGTCGCCGGCCACGGTCATGTCGAGCGCGATGGTCAGCGGCTCGTTCACGATGCCGTCGTTGTCGAGCACGTCCTCGAAGCTGTAGCGGCCATCGGGCAGCGAGGCGATGTGCGAGCGCATCAGGCGCAACGCGCGGCTGCGCAGCTCGCCGAGGGCGTTGAGCACCAGGTCGTCGCCATACTCGTCGAGCAAACCGTTCAGCCGCTTCCCGCCGAGCTCCAGCGCGGCGAGCTGTCCGTTCAGGTCGCCCCAGAGGCTGTCGGGCAGGCGCGTGTTGGCCTGCAGGATCGCGAGTACGTCCGCATCGAGCACGCCGCCCTGCACGATGCGCACCGGCGGAATCTGCACGGCCTCCTGCCAGCACTCGGTGGCGGCCGGGTTGTAGTTGCCGGGCACCGCACCACCCACGTCGTGCCAGTGCGCAGCCGAGGCCATGTAGCAGTAGAGCTTGCCGTTGCGAAAGAAGGGCTTCACCAGCTTGAAGTCGTTGGCGTGCGTGCCGCCGTCGTAGGCGTCGTTGCTGATCCAGATGTCGCCGTCCTTCATGCCGCCGCGCGGCTCGGCTGCCTTGGCGGTGGCGCGCACCGCGAAGGCCATGGCGCCGACGAACACCGGCAGGCCCGACTTGCCCTGCACCAGCGTGTCGCCGCTCGCTGCGTCGTAGAGGCCGTGGCAGGCGTCGTGCGCCTCGGCAATGATGGGATTGAAGGCGCTGCGGTAGAGCGTGGCGTCCATCTCATCGGCCACCTGTTCGAGGCGGCCGCGCAGGACGGCGAGCGTGACGGGGTCGAGGGTTGTGGCGGACGAAGGATCATGCATCGGGGGCTTTCTTGAAGGCGGGGCGGCCAGAGCGCTGGCGCAACTGGTTCATCAATCCGCCGGCGCGGACCATGTCCATGAGGAATCCGGGCACCGGCTCGCAGGCCAGGCGCTTGCGGCCGGGTGCGACGATCTCGGGAGCCGTGGTGTCGAGGGCGATCTGCTCGCCTTCGCTCAAGGTCTCGGCCTCGGCGCAGGTCAGCAGCAGCAGGCCCACGTTGAAGGCATTCCGAAAATACAGGCCGCTGTACGAGGGCGCGATGATTGCCGTCACGCCCAGGTGCACCAGCACGGCAGCAGCCTGCTCGCGCGAGGAGCCGATGCCGAAGTTGGGCCCGGCCACCAGCACGTCGCCGCGCTGCACGCCGGCGGCGAAGTCGGGGCGGATGGCCTCCAGGCAGTGCTTCGCGATGATGTCGATGCCATGCTTCATGGAATGGCCCGGCGCGAGCAGGTCGGTGTCGATGTCGGCGCCCAGGCGCCAGACGCGGTGCGTCGCTTTGGTTGCGCTCATGCAAGCACCTCGCGCGGATCGGTCACGCAGCCGCGCAATGCGGCCGCCGCCACCGTGTAGGGCGAGCCCAGGTAGACCTGCGCAGTCGGCGAGCCCATGCGGCCCTTGAAGTTGCGCGCCGTGGTCGAGATGACGGTGATGTCGTCGCCCATCGGGTCGCCGTAGCCCGAGCAAGCGCCGCAGGCCGTCGGGAAAAGTTCGCCGCCGGCATCCATCAGCACCTGCAGCACGCCTTCCTCGCGCGCCTGCTCCTGGTCGCGCAGGCTGGCGGGCGCCACGATGAGACGGATACCGCTCGCCACCTTGTGGCCGCGCAGCACCTGCGCGGCGGCGCGAAGGTCGTCCAGCTTGGCGCCGGTGCAGGCGCCGATGTAGGCCACGTCGACGTGCGTGCCCGCGTACCGGCTCACACCGTGGGCGTTGGCCGGGCTGTGCGGTGCGGCGATGTACGGTTCGAGCGTGGATGCATCGAAGCGGTGGTCCGTGAGCGCGGCATCGTCGTCGGTGAACCAGGGCGCCATGTCCACTGGCGGCGCGCCGGCCTCGGCCAGGAATTGCGCCGTGGTCGCATCGGGCGCGATCAATCCGGCCTGCGCGCCGAGTTCGGCGCTCATGTTGGAGAGAGTCATGCGCTCCTGCATCGACAGCGCAGCGACCGCCGGCCCGGCGAACTCGACCGCCTGGTAGCGCCCGCCGTTCATGCCGAAGCGGCCGATCATGTGCAGCATCATGTCCTTGGCGGTCACGCCCGCGGGCAGCGCGCCGTCCCACCACATGCGGATGGTCTCGGGCACGCGCAGCCAGATCTCGCCGGTGACCACCACGCCCAGCATCTCGGTGCTGCCGATGCCGAACATGTAGGCGCCGAAAGCGCCGCCCGTGGGCGAGTGCGAGTCGCCGCCCACGCACAGCATGCCGGGTCGGATGTGGCCGTGCTGCGGCACCACCACGTGGCAGATGCCCTGGCTGTCGTACACGTACGGCAGCTTCTGGTCGCGCGCCCAGTCGCGTGCGATGCGCACGATGCGGCGCGAATCGTCGTCGCGCTCGGGCACGTAATGGTCCATGACGAGCACCACGCGCGAGCGGTCCCAGATCTGCGCGCCGAGCTCTTCCAGCATCGGCTGCAGCCGGCGCGGGCCCGAGGAGTCGTGGAACATCGCCATGTCGACGCCGCAGGTCACGATCTCGCCCACGGACACCCGCTCGCGTCCGCTCGCGCGTGCGATGAGCTTCTGCGCCAGGGTCAGGGCTGGCGCGCGGGTTGGAGCCATCGATGTCATTCCGGCTTGGCTCCCGAGAACTTGACGACCTCGGCCCAGCGCACGATCTCGCTCTGCACGAAGGCCGAGAACTGTTCGGACGAGTTGCCGACCGGAATCGCGCCCTCGGTATCGAGGCGCTGGCGCATGTCGGCCTGCTGCAGCGCATGGCGCGCCGCGTCGCCGATCTGCTTGACGCGGTCGGCAGGCATGCGGGCCGGGCCGAAGAGGCCGAACCATGCGCTCGATTCGTAGCCGGGCAGCGCCTCGGCAATCGCCGGCACATTCGGAAAGGCCGGCAGCCGTTTCGCCGTGGTCACGCCCAGCGCCTTGAGCTTGCCGGCCTGGATGTGCGCCTTGACGTTGCCCACGGCCGCGAACATCAGCTGCACCTGGCCGGCGAGCACGTCCTGCACGGCGGGCGCGGTGCCCTTGTAGGGGATGTTCACGATGTTCACGCCCGATTGCATCTTGAAAGCCTCGCCCGCCATGTGCAGCGACGAGCCCACCGCGCCGATCGCGAAGTTGAGCTGGCCCGGCTTTGCCTTGGCGAGCGCGATGAGTTCACGCACGTCCTTCGCAGGCACCGACGGGTGCGCGACGAGGATCGAGGGCGAGGTCGCCACGCAGGTGAGCGCGGTGAAGTCCTTCACCGGGTCGAAGGGCAGCGTCGGGTAGAGCGTGGCGTTGATCGCGTGGCTGGTGAAGCTCATCAGCAGTGTGTTGCCGTCGGGCGCGGCCTTGGCCACCGCATCGGCGGCGATGTTGCCGCCCGCGCCCGGCCGGTTCTCGACGATGACCGTGCGGCCGAGTGCCGGGCCCATGCTGACGGCGAGCGAGCGTGCCAGCGTGTCGGTCGAGCCGCCCGCGGGCGCGCCGACGAGGATGCGCACCGGCGCATTGCCGATCTGTGCAAAGGCACTGCCGGCCCATGCCGCGGCCAGCGACGAGAGGAGGATGTCGCGTCTTTTCATGTGTTGTGTCTCCAGGGAGATGGGGGTGCTTTTTTGAGGGCTCAGAGCCCCAGGTACGCGTGCCGCAGTTCGTCGCTGCCGAGCAACTCGCCGGGCAGGCCCGAGAAGCGCACGCTGCCGTTTTCCAGCACGTAGGCGCGGTCGGCGATTTCGAGCGACTGGCCGACGTTCTGCTCGACCAGCATCACCGCGAGGCCGCCGTCGCGCAGTTCGCGGATCAGCGAGAACATCTCTTCGACCAGCAGCGGCGAAAGGCCGAGCGAGGGCTCGTCGAGGATCAGCAGCACCGGCTCGGCCATGAGGCCGCGCGCGATGGCCAGCATCTGCTGCTCGCCGCCGCTCATGGTGCCGGCGTGCTGGTCCATGCGCTCGCGCAGCCGCGGGAAGATGTGGAACGACTTCTCCAGGTTTGCCGCACGGCGCTCGCGTGCCCGCGTGAAGGAGCCGAGCTCCAGGTTCTCGCGCACGCTGAGGTTGGGGAACACCTTGCGGCCTTCGGGCACCTGGATCAGGCCGGCCTTGACGACGTCGCGGTAGTGCGCGCCGCTCAGGTCCTTGCCGTCGAAGCGCACCGTGCCGCCCCAGGCCGGGCAGAGGCCGCAGACCATCTTGTTGAGCGTGGACTTGCCCGCGCCGTTGCTGCCGAGCAGCGCAACCATCTCGCCCGCGTTCACGTGCAGGTCGACGCCGCGCAGCACCTCGACGCGACCGTAGCCGCCGCGCAGGCCCTGAATATCGAGCAGTGCGCTCATGCTGCAACTCCCGATGCGGCCCTGCGCAGCCGCGCCGCGGTGCCGTGGCCCAGATAGGCTTCGACGACCTTGTCGTCGGAAGTCACCTGCGCCGGGGTGCCCTCTGCGATCAGCCGGCCCTGCGCCAGCACCCACACATGCTCGGCCAGGTGCATCACGGCCTGCATGACGTGCTCGATCATCAGCACGGTGACGCCGCTGTCGGCGATGCCGCGCACCACCGGCATCATCTCGGCGATCTCCTGCGGGTTGAGACCGGCGAGCACTTCGTCGAGCAGCAGCAGGCGCGGCCGTGTCGCGAGCGCGCGGGCCAGTTCGAGGCGCTTGCGGCCGGCGACGGTGAGGTCCGAGGCGGGCTTGTCGAGCTGCGGCGCGAGGCCCACGCGCAGCGCAACAGCTTCGGCGTTCTGCAGCGCCTCGGCGCGGCCGCGCACATGCAGGTGCGCGCCGACGGCGATGTTCTCGCGCACGGTCTGCGCGGCGAAGGGCTTCACGATCTGGAAGGTGCGGGTCATGCCGAGCGCGGCGTTGCGGTGCGGCTCGCGGTCAGTGATGTCCTGCCCCGCGAAGCGCACGGTGCCGGTGTCGGGCTTGAGGAACCCGGACATCAGCGCGAACAGCGTGGTCTTGCCCGCGCCGTTCGGGCCGATCAGCGCGCTCAGGCTGCCCTCGCGCACCGAGAGGCTCACGTTCTGCACGGCCTTCAGGCCGCCGAAGGAGCGCGAGAGGCCATCGATGGCCAGCAGGGCTTCAGTCATTGCGGTCTCCCTTCGCCTTCCACAGCTGCCGCACCGACAGCCCGATGCCCGCGATGCCGCGTGGCACGAAGATGACGATGAGCACCAGCACCGTGCCGTAGATCACCATGTTGATGCCGGGCAGTTCGCCGAAGAGGTTGCGCGTGAAGTCCGACAGCAGGTGCAGCACGACGGCGCCGAGCACCGGCCCCCACA
The DNA here is from genome assembly GCF_900106655.1 of Variovorax sp. YR634. Classification (NCBI taxonomy): domain Bacteria; kingdom Pseudomonadati; phylum Pseudomonadota; class Betaproteobacteria; order Burkholderiales; family Comamonadaceae; genus Variovorax; species Variovorax sp. YR634. The sequence continues at coordinate 23,449 of NZ_FNOL01000028.1, read as the reverse complement.
TCGTGCCCATGCCGCCCACGATGGCCGCGACCAGCGCCTCGATCGACACGGCCGGGCCGTAGGCGATCCCGGCATCGATGTACTGGAACACCTGCACGTAGAACGCACCGGCCGCGCCCATGAAGGCTGCCGACAGACCGATGGCCGCCAGCTTGACGCGGAACGGATTGACGCCGACGGCGCGCGCCGCATCCTCGTTGTCGCGCACCGCCTGCAGGTAGGCGCCGAAGCGGCCGTTGCGCAGCCACCAGGTCACGAGCAGCGCGGCGACGACCATCGCGAGCACCACCCAGAGGTAGCCAGCGCGCGTCGAGAACTGCAGGTTGGCCACCGACTCGCGCAGCGGCACCATGAGCCCGACGCCGCCACCGGTGAAGTCGACCGACAGTGCAAGGATGCGGAACACCTCGGCAAAGGCCAGCGTGACGAGCGCGAAATACGAGCCCTTGAGGCCGTAGCGGAAGGTGAGGGCGCCCATGAAGAGGCCGACGAGTGCGGCACCGATCACCGCGAGCGGCAGCGCGGCCCAGGCGTTGATGCCGCCCTGCAGCTGCGCGATCGCCTGGATGTACGCACCGGTGCCGAAGAACAGCGCATGCCCGAACGAGAACTGCCCGCCGAAGCCGCCGAGGATGTTCCAGGCCTGTGCGATGAGCGTGGCGTAGAGCGCCATCATCACGAAGTTGAGCGTGACGCCCGAGGTGGTGACGAACGGCACGCAGCCGACCAGCACGGCAAAGAGCGCAATGCCCGCGAGCTGCTTCAGGCCCGCGCTCATGCCTTGGCTCCGAACATGCCCTGTGGCCTGAAGAGCACCACGCCGATGAAGATCGCGAAGATGCCGATCTGGCCGAGCGATTCCCCGAGGTACAGCCCGCCGAGCGACTCGACCACGCCGACGAGGAAGCCGCCGATCAGCGCCCCGACGAAACTGCCCATGCCGCCGAGCACGACGATGGTGAAGGCCACGAGCACGAAGCCGCCGCCGACCTGTGGGTTGACGTAGTAGGCCGGCAGCAGGAAGCACGCGGCCGCGCCGAGGCACGCGAGGCCGATTCCGAAGCTCATCGCGTAGACATGGTCGACGTCGATGCCCATGAGCTTGGCGCCCTCTTTCTCCTTGGCGACGGCGCGGATCGCGCGGCCGAGGTCGGTGCGGCCCATGATCCAGAACAGGATGCCCGAGACGACCAGCGCACCCGCGAAGGCGACGAGCTTGGGCACGGCGATCATCGCGGGGCCGATGGCGACGGTGCTCAGCGAGTAGGCGGTGTCGATGTTGCGCGTGTCGGACTTGAAGAACAGCAGCGCGAGGTTCTCCATGACGATGGCGATGCCGAGCGTGGCGAGCAGGATGTTCTCGTCCTTGCCGTGACCCGCGCGGTTAATGACCACGCGCTGCAGCGCGTAGCCGAGCGCGAACATGCCGAGCACCACGATGGGCAACGCAAGGTAGGGGTCGACGCCCAGGCGCTCCTTGAGGAAGTACACCGCGTACAGCGCCAGCATCAGGCTGGCGCCGTGCGCGAAGTTGATGATGTGCAGGACGCCGTAGATCAGCGTAAGCCCCAGCGCGATCAGTGCGTACACCGCGCCCGTCGTCAGCCCGTTCAGGACCGACGGGAAAAGAATGCCGAAATCGAACATCCCGCCTTCCGATCAGACAGCGCGCAGCGGGAACACCGGCTCGACCTCGCGATAGTCGCGCGGAATGATGACCTTGATGTCGTTCTTCACTACCTGCGTCATGAGCGGCTGCGCGCCTTCGTTCTGGCCGTTGACGAACTTCGTGGGGCCATAGGGCATGAAGTGGTTGCCGAAGGTGCTTTTCTCGAGCGCGTCGACGATTGCGGCGCGCTCCGTCGACTTGGCGCGCTCCAGCGCATCGGCCAGCAGCCACATCGCGGTGTAGGTCATGAAGACCTCGTAGCTGAAGAACTGGCCCTTGGCCTCGACGCGCTTGCGCAGGTCCTGCGCGCGCTTGTCCTTCGGGTTGAACCAGTGGTTGCAGTCGATGATGCCGTTGGCCGCGTCCGGAAATTCTTTCACGAACTTGTAGCTCGATGCCGCGCCGCCCAGCACCGAGAAGATCGCCTTGGGCACCACCTTCTGCTGCTGCATGGTACGCACCAGCAGCGCGTATTCGTTGTAGTAGTTGGCCGGGATCACGATGTCGGGGTTGATCGACTTCATGCGCAGCACGATGTTGTTGAAGTCGCGCGTGGGGTTGGCGTGCTTCACCACCTCCTTCACCTCGAAGCCGTAGCCCGGCAGCTCGCGCGAGAGCAGCTGTGCGGTGCCGGCGCCGAACAGCGACTCTTCGTGGATGATCATCACGGTCCTGGCCGGGTTGCCCGCGGCCTTGTTGAGCACCAGCAGGTTGGCCATGGCCACCTCGGTCGACTTCTTGTAGCCCGGGCCGAAGCGGAAGGTGTTCTTCAGGCCGCGCTCCACGATCTGGTCGGCCACGCCCACGTCCACCACGTGCGGCAGGTTGTACTTGGCCGCGGCCTGCGTGGTTGCGAGGCAGATGGCCGAGGCATAGGCGCCGACGATGGCCGAGACGCCGGCCTCGTTCATCTTCTCGACCTCGGCCGAGCCGGCCTGCGGCTGCGATTGCGCATCGCCCAGCAGGGCCTCCAGCTTCGCGCCGCCGAGCGACTTGATGCCGCCCGCGGCATTGATGTCCTCGATGGCCATCAGCGCGCCGAGGCGGCATTGCTGGCCCGAATAGGCCAGTGCCCCGGTGACCGGATGCAGCACGCCGACCTTTGCGGTCCTGGGCTGCGCCCCTGCCACGAGCGGGAAGGCAACGGCAGTCGCCAGGGCGGCGGACTGCGACACGAAACGGCGGCGGTTCTGCATGGTGGGGCTTTCCTTTTCTCTTCAGTTGAACTGGGCTGACACGTCTTTGCTGACCCACACCTTCGCGTCGATGCTGCCCACGCGGGAGAGCTGCATTTCGTAGGTGTAGCGATCGGGGCGGTAGAGGCCGTGCAGCCATTGCACGGGCCGCTCGTCTTCGTCGTAGATCAGGCGGCGCACTGCGAGCAGGGCCGAGCCGACCGAGACATCAAGGTGCTGTGCGAGAACGTTGTCGGCCAGGCGCGCGGAGATGGTCTGGTGCGCGCGGCCCACCTTGACGCCCGACTCCTCGAGCAGCACGAGGATGGGCTTCTTCGACAGCTCGCGGCGGCCGAAGCGGCGCGCGATCGTGTCGGGCACGTAGGTGGTGATGTGCGAGAGCGGGCCCTCCTTGGTGGAACGCACGCGTACGGCTTTCTGCACCGGGTCGCCGAGCTGCAGCTGCAGCGCCTCGGCCACCTGGGTGGAGGCGGTGATGGTCGCGACCTCGATGACTTTGACCGAGGTGTGCAGGCCCATGGTGACCAGGTTCTCGAGCAGGCCGCGCAGATTGGCGCGTTCCATGCCTTTGGTGCTGGGGCTCTCACCGCTGACCGGCGGTGGCAGGGCACGCGTGCGGCGGCCGGGGTTGCGCGCGATCAGGCCTTCGGAAGACAGCTGTTCGAGTGCGCGGCGCACCGTGACGCGCGCCACACCGAATTGCGCCATGAGCGCGAGCTCGCCGGGCAGGCCCTCCGCGAAACGCCCTTCGTGCAACTGTTCACGCAGGACCAAGTAGATCTGGTGATATTTGGGCAAAGGCATTTGCGACATGCCTTTGATGTTTTTGCAGTTTCAATGTTCTGTCAATGGGACATTTGAGATCGAGATGGGTCTCGGGCCAGACTGGTGGAATCGCGCACCGTCGATGCGGCGTTTCAGACCCTCGACGAAGCGGGGGGCATCGAACAGGGTGGGGGAGGCAGGCAGCGGGCAAGCGCCGGCCCCCCGCCCGCATCAGAAGGCGCGCGATGCCCGAGTCTCGGACGGCCGCTCGCCGAAGCGGGCGCGGTATTGCGCCGCGAAGTGGCCCAAATGAAGAAAGCCGTACTTCTGCGCCACCTCTCGCACGCCGACTGCGGCGACGCCGGCCGATGCCAGCAACTCGGCCCGCACCCGGTCGAGCCTGATCTCGCGCAGAAACTCCATCGGCCCCTGGCCCGCGTGCTGGCGAAACGCCATCTGCAGCGCGCGCGCACTGCAGCCGACTTCGCGGCAGACGTCGGCCAACGAAAGCGGTTCATCGGCATGGGCTGCCATGTATTCCTGCGCCCTGCGGACCACGCGCGGCAGCAGGCTGCGCTGCGCTTCGCCGGCCAGGGCGCGCGAATGGTTGTGCCCCGCCGACATCAGCAGGCTCGCCATCAGGTACGCCTCGGCATGCTCGGCCAAAGGGCCGCCGGCCTGCAGCGCGTTGCCGGCGTCGAGCGTGAGCCGCAGATAGTCGATGAAATGCACTACCGGCGCCAGCGCGGGGTTGTCCAGCGGCACGCCCAGATCGAACACCAGGGCCTGCCTGACGGGGGCCTGCAGCAGCGACTCGAGCCGCGAGAGCAGCGCCGAGCGCGCCAGCCGGACGATCAGGTGCGGGCTGTCGTCAGCCCAGCGCATCGACAGCGGTTCGGTGGGCGAGGGCAGCGATGCGAGACGGGGCGTCGCTTCCACGTGCTGCGCGCCGCAGTGGATCTCGGCGCCGCCGCGCAACGGGATCTGCAACAGGAAGAAATCCTGCAGGTAGCCGGGGTCGATCTGCACGCCGGGGCCGTACTGCACGTAATTGAGGCTCACGTCCCGATGCAGCCGCGCGCTGTGGTGGCAGGCGTCGAGTTCGGTGCGGGGTCGCAGCATGACCAGGCCGTGCGGACAGAACACGCGGGCCACGCTTTCACGGGCCTCGTCCATGTCGTGGCTCTCGAAAAGCCGGTAGCGCTGCAGCGGCAGCGGTGGGGTCGTGACGGTTTCCATGGGGCGCAGTCACCCTAGCAAAAACCATCCCCACCCACAATTCGGATCACCCCTCGACAAAAACCTGCGCGCCAGGGACAGGGCCTGCGTTTGCGGGATTCGCCGAACGCCTGCTTGCTCATAACGTTCGCTCCACAGGCCAACCGGCCTGCCCGATCAACCGAGGAGAGCAAGCGTCATGTTCAAGGGACTCGAAGGCAGGAGCGCCATCGTCACCGGTGGCTCCACACTGATAGGCGCCGGCGTGGTGCGCGCGCTGCACGCGGCCGGCGTGAAGGTCGTCATCGCCGACATCGATGCCGACAACGGCCAGCTTCTGGCCGATTCACTCGGCGCCGGCGTGCGCTTCGTGCGCACCGACATCACCGACGACGCGCAAGTGCAGGCCTGCGTGGCGCAGGCGGCCGCGCAGCACGGCGGCGTGCACTTTCTCGTGAACCTTGCGTGCTCGTATGTGGACAACGGCTTCAAGTCGCCACGCGCCGACTGGCTCACGTCGTTCAACGTGAACGTGGCGAGCGCGGTGGCGATGCTGCAGGCCGTGCACCCGCACATGGTGGCGGCCGGCGGCGGGGCGGTGGTTAATTTCACGAGCATCTCGTCGCGCGTGGCGCAGACGGGGCGCTGGCTCTATCCGGTGAGCAAGGCCGCGATGGCGCAGCTCACCCGCAACATGGCGATGGACTTGGCGCCGGATGGCATCCGCGTGAACAGCGTGTCGCCGGGCTGGACATGGTCGGCCGTGATGGAGCGCCTGAGCGGCGGTGACCGCGCCAAGACCGACCGCGTGGCCGCGCCTTTCCATCTGCTCGGGCGCGTCGGCGACCCGGACGAGGTGGCGCAGGTGGTGCTGTTCCTCTGCTCGGACCACGCGAGCTTCGTGACCGGCGCCGATTACGCGGTGGACGGCGGCTATGCCGCCATGGGCCCCGAGCAGGCCGTGCCCGCCATTCCCAAGTTGATGGACTAGCTCCGAACGGAGCATCAAGGAGCAAGCAATGAAGCGAATCGCCATCGTCGGCGCGGGCCAGTCGGGCCTGCAACTGGGTCTCGGACTGCTCGCGGCAGGCTACGAGGTCACGATGTTCAGCAACCGCACGGGCGAAGACATCCGCCACGGCAAGGTCATGTCGAGCCAGTGCATGTTCCACACCTCGCTGCAGATCGAGCGCGACCTGGGCCTGGACTTCTGGGCGCACGACTGTCCCACGGTGGACGGCATCGGGCTGGCCGTGCCGCATCCCGAGCAGAAGGGGGCCAAGGCCATCGACTGGGTCGCACGGCTGAATTCGAGCGCCCAGTCGGTCGACCAGCGCGTCAAGATCCCGGCCTGGATGGACGAGTTCCAGAAGAAGGGCGGCGAACTCGTCTTCAAGGATGCGGGCATCGACGAGCTCGAGGCCTGTACGCAAAGCCACGACCTCACGCTGGTGGCCAGCGGCAAGGGCGAGATCTCGAAGCTCTTCGAGCGCGACGCGCACAAGTCGAGCTTCGACAAGCCGCAGCGTGCACTGGCGCTGACCTACGTGAAGGGGATGAAGCCGCGCGAGCCGCACTCGGCCGTGTGCTTCAACCTCATTCCCGGCGTGGGCGAGTACTTCGTGTTCCCGGCGCTGACCACGACGGGGCCCTGCGAGATCATGGTGTTCGAAGGCGTGCCCGGTGGCCCGATGGACTGCTGGGCGGACGTGAAGACGCCGCAGGAACACCTCGCGCGCAGCAAGTGGATCCTCGACACTTTCACGCCATGGGAGGCCGAGCGCTGCAGGGACATCGAGCTGACCGACGACAACGGCATCCTCGCGGGCCGCTTCGCGCCGACAGTGCGCAAGCCGGTCGCGACATTGCCCTCGGGGCGCAAGGTGCTGGGTCTGGCCGACGTGGTGGTGCTCAACGATCCGATCACCGGCCAGGGCTCCAACAACGCGGCCAAGTGCGCCGATAGCTATCTCAAGAGCATCCTCGCGCGCGGAGATGGCGCGGCCGATGCCGCGTGGATGCAGCAGACCTTCGACCGCTACTGGTTCGGCTACGCGCAATGGGTCACGCAGTGGACGAATATGCTGCTCGCACCGCCGCCGCCCCATGTGCTCAAGCTGCTCGGCACCGCCGGCGCGATGCCGCCGCTGGCCAGTGCCTTCGCCAACGGGTTCGACGATCCGCGCACATTCTTCCCGTGGTTCGCGGACCCCGCGGAGGCGGATCGCTACATCGAAACCTGCGCGTCCGTCGCATAGCCTGGAGCGAACGCATGAAGCGACGCGTGGCCATCGTCGGCGCCGGACAGTCCGGCCTGCAGCTCGCGCTCGGCCTGCAGCGCGCGGGGCACGAGGTGACGGTTCTTTCGAACCGCACAGCGAGGGAGATTTTCGAAGGGCCGGTGATGTCCAGCCAGTGCATGTTCGAGACCGCGCTGCAGACCGAGCGCGAGCTGGCGCTGGACTGGTGGACGGACAAATGCCCACCGGTGGAAGGCATCGGAATGACGGTGCGCAACCCGGAAGGCGGCAAGGCCCTCGAATGGAGCGCGAGACTCGACGGGCCTGCGCAGTCGATCGACCAGCGGCTCAAGATACCCGCCTGGATGGCGGAGTTCGAGAAGCGCGGCGGCCGGCTCGTACTGCAGGAGGTGGGGCTCGATGCGCTGGAGGCTTGCGCTGCAACCCACGATCTTGTGGTCGTTGCAAGCGGCAAGGGCGAGATCTCGCAATTGTTCGAGCGCGACACGGAGCGCTCGCCATTCGATCGACCTCAGCGTGCATTGGCCCTGACCTACGTGAAGGGGATGAAGCCGCGCGAGCCGTACTCGGCCGTGTGCTTCAACCTCATTCCCGGCGTGGGCGAGTACTTCGTGTTCCCGGCGCTGACCACGACGGGGCCCTGCGAGATCATGGTGTTCGAAGGCGTGCCCGGTGGCCCGATGGACTGCTGGGCGGACGTGAATACGCCGCAGGAACACCTCGCGCGCAGCAAATGGATTCTCGACACCTTCCTGCCGTGGGAAGCGGAACGCTGCACGAACATCGAGTTGACCGACGACAACGGCATCCTCGCGGGCCGCTTCGCGCCGACGGTGCGCAAGCCAGTGGCGACGCTGCCTTCGGGGCGCAAGGTGCTGGGTCTGGCCGACGCTGTGGTGCTCAACGATCCGATCACCGGCCAGGGCACCAACAACGCAGCCAAGTGCGCCGACATTTACTTGAAGCGGATCCTCGAGCACGGTGATGCACCGTTCGACGCCGCGTGGATGCAGGAGACTTTCGACCGTTACTGGGAAGGCTATGCCCGCTGGGCCACCGACTGGACGAACAGCCTGCTCGCGCCGCCGAAGCCGCACCTGCTGAAGCTGCTGCAAAGCGCCACCCACATGCCCGCGGTTGTGAGCACCATCGTCAACGGCTTCGATGATCCGCGCATCTTCGCGCCCTGGTGGTTCGATGCCGTCGAGGCAGACCGTTTTCTGGAAACCCGGACGCGCGAGGCGGTTGTCGACCGCTTCGACCGACGCGACCTTCGCAAGGCCCTCGGACAGTTCACCACCGGCGTGACCGTCATCACGACCCGGGCCCTCGACGGCCGTCGCGTGGGCATGACCGCCAATTCGTTCTCTTCGGTCTCGCTGGACCCGCCGCTGGTGTTGTGGAGCCTGGCCCGGCAGGCGCCGAGCGTGGCCGACTTCACCGGCGCCAGCCACTTCGCGATCAATGTACTGGCGGCGCACCAGCATCACCTGTCGCGCCAGTTCTCGACGCCGCAGGCGGACAAGTTCGTGGGAGTGGACTGCTGCGAAGGCACGGCCGGCGTGCCGTTGCTGAGTGGCGTCATCGCCCGGTTCATCTGCCGCAACGTGAAGCAGTACGACGGCGGCGACCACCTGATCTTCATCGGCGAAGTCGAGCGCTACGACCGCTTCGACGGCGAGCCGCTGGTCTTTCATTCGGGCTACTACCAGGTGACCACGCGACACCCGGAATGCGTGCAATGAGCGCACGGCCCGCACCATCATCCAACCCTTGAACGGAGCAGTTCACATGCAGGAAAAAGCGCCCGACGCCACGCACCACATCCGCATCCAGGCCACCGACGGCAGCGGCAGTTTCAATGGCTATCTGGCCGTGCCGCGCTCGGGCAGCGGCCCGGGCCTGGTGATCGCGCAGGAAATCTTCGGCATCAACCACACGATGCGCGAGGTGGCCGACTACTACGCCGAGGAGGGCTACGTGGTGCTCGTGCCCGACTTGTTCTGGCGCCAGGAGCCGAACGTGGAGCTTGGCTACAGCGAAGCCGACTGGCAACGCGCCTTTGCCCTCTACCAGGGCTTCGATGAGGCCAAGGGCATGGAGGACATGCAGGCCTCGATCAGCGCATTGCGCCAGCGCCCCGAAGTGCAGGACGCCAAAGTCGGCGTACTCGGCTTCTGCCTCGGCGGCAAGCTGGCCTACCTCGCGGCCTGCCGCACCGATGCGGACGTTGCCGTCGGCTACTACGGCGTGGGCATCGACGCCGCACTCGACGAAGCCGACAAGATCAAGCGCCCGCTCACGCTGCACATCGCCGAGCTCGACAAGTTCTGCCCGCCCGAGGCGCGCGACCGCATCGTCGCCGCGCTCCGGGGCCGGCCCGGCGTCTCGCTGTATGTGTACCCCGGCATGGACCATGCCTTCGCACGCGCCGGCGGCGAGCACTTCCACAAGCCCTCGGCGCTGATGGCGCACGAGCGCAGCATCGCCACGCTGAAGGACGCCATCGGCCCGCACTACGACCTCTCGGCGCTGTGGGACAAGCATTGCGAATACGAGTTCGGCACCCGCAACGTCGACGACACCATGTCGACCATGGTGGCCGAGCCGTACGTCAACCACATCCCGACCATGACCGGCGGCGTGGGCTACAAGGCGCTGCACGCGTTCTATACGAACCACTTCGTCAACAGCAATCCGCCCGACACCTCGCTGGTGCCGATCTCGCGCACGGTGGGCGCCACGCAGGTGGTCGACGAGATGCTGTTCTGCTTCACGCACACCACCGAAATCCCGTGGATGCTCCCGGGCGTCGCGCCGACGGGCAAGCGCGTGGAAGTGCCGCTGCTCGCGGTCATCAAGTTCCGCGGCGACAAGCTCTATCACGAGCACATCTACTGGGACCAGGCCAGCGTGCTGGTGCAGGTGGGTCTGCTCGATGCGAAGCTGCTGCCCGTGGCGGGAATCGAGACGGCGCGCAAGCTGCTGGACGAGACGCTGCCGTCGAACACCTTGATGTACTTGGGTAACAGAGGTGGGCAAGCGAGCCTGGAAATCTACGCACAGACCACGTAAGCCCAGGTCGGGCATTCGAACACCGTCTTTGCGAACGCAGAGAGGCAATGCCGCCTCATCGGCAGAAATGATGAATTAGATCAATAACTCCTCGATGCATATAAAAGTGCAACGGCTCCACCTGGGCGCTGGAACAGGAGAACTTGTGCAACTGTATGTTTCCCCGCTTCCTTTTGAAACCGCACTGAGCGGCTCGTTTCTCGGCACCAGCCATGCACGCAGCGCAGAGCTCGACGAGGACATGGACCCCATGCGGGTCTTGCTCATCGACCATCAATCGACCCAGTGCAAGACCTTCAACGAAGGACTGGAGAGAAACGGTTTCACCGTGGACATCGTGAACAGCGAAAACGCAACCGCGAACCCGGTCATCGCACAGGACTACGCGCTCATCCTCCTGAACTCGATGCGACCTGGCCAGGACGGAGCCCATGCCGTTCGAACGATCCGGCGCAAGACGGATGCACCTCTCCTGGTTCTGACCGAACGCGACAGCGTTGCCGCTCGCATAGCGGGCCTGGAGCTTGGAGCGAACGACTATCTGGTCAAGCCGTTCCAGTTTTCCGAACTGCTTGCCCGCGTCAAGGCGCTGGCCCGCAGCACCGGTGTACGCCATCAACCAGTGCTGCGCCTGGCCGATCTGGAGCTCGACGAGCGGCGCGCAAAGTTCTCCCGCGATGGGACCGAACTCGAACTGACCAGGATGGAGTTCACGTTGCTGGTGGTGTTGCTTCGCAACCAGGGCAAGGTACTTTCACGGTCCCAACTCGCCAGGCGCGTCTGGGATATGGAATTCAATGCCAAGACCAACGTGGTCGACGTAGCCATCCTTCGCCTGCGCAGCAAGCTTGACGCCCCGTTCGAGTCGAAGTTGCTGCATACGGTGCGAGGCGAGGGGTACGTCCTCGAGGAACGTACCGAACCCTTGTAGAGCAAGTGGCCAGGCGGGTTGAAGAGAGGGGCGAAAACGCACACTGCGTGTCGCGGTTTGCCTCAAGTCACAGGACGATTTGGAGAGGTTTGGGACTGGAAATTGGCCCCCGGAGGGGATCGAATACTCTGCTAGAAGACCCGTGGAAGCTCGATTTCTTACCTCTTTCGTCAGGAATACCGACAAAAGTACCGGCAAATTCGCAGCCCTGACTGATGTCGCCGAATTTCCACATCCAAGGATCTGTGATTCCTCTTAACGGACTTTTAATCCGTTGGTCACTGGTTCGAATCCAGTACGTCTTACCACCAAATCATTGTTGAGAATAGAAGGCCTGCTATTAAATCGATAGTGGGCTTTTTGTTTTCTGATTTAGTGACAGTCTGGTGACGGATTCCTTCCTCTCACACTCTGCGGGTGAGCGCTGTAGGGCCCTCGACGAGGAACGCTCGCTTCGGCCTCTTGCTCAGAACTTAGAGGGTGTAGACGAAATCAACCGGCTGCGGCGAGTCTGCTGAGAAGGATACGCGCCTCGGCGAGCCATACCCATGCGGTGGAGATCGACATCTTGCGGTCGTGATGCATGACCATGCGTCGCCAGCGTTCGTTCCAGGCATGAGTGCGTTCGACCACCCATCGTTTGGGTAGTACGACGAAGCCAGCTTCAGGCTGCGGCCAGAGCAACTGCTGCGGGTCGTGCAGCGTCCCGGTCGAGCGGTTGCCAGGCCTGCGCACGACCTCGACGCGGATACCGTGAACGTGCACGATGGCCTGCGCGCATTTGCCGCCGTAGGCCCGTCGGTGTAAAGCCGCTCGATGGTGGGCGCCTTGGCGCAGGCCTGCCCCACCACTTGTGCGGCGCCGTCGCGGTCTTGCACGCTGGCCGCAGTCATCGTGACGGCCAGCAGCAATCCGAGTGTGTCCACCACCAGGTGGCGCTTGCGCCCCTTAACTTTCTTGCCCGCATCGAAGCCGCTGTCCCCGCCTTGCGGCGAGGAGCGTGTCGACTGGGCGTCGATGACCGCGGCGGTCGGCTCAGCACCGCGTCCCATGCGCCACTGCTGGCGCAGTCGGTCTTGCATCTTCTCGAAGGCGCCGACTTCGACCCAGCGCACGAAGGCCTTGTAGACCGCCTGCCATGGCGCAAAGCTCAACGGCAGCAGACGCCAAGCGCAGCCGGTGCGCAGGACATAGCAACAGGCATTGGCCAGATGCCGTCGCTCGTAGCGCGCCGGCGCGCCGCGCCCTCCTGCCGGACGCTCAAACAGATCGGCAACCAATGCCCACTCAGCATCGGTCAGGTCGGTGCTGTAATGCGAGCCGGCCTTGCGTCGATGGGCCCCGGTGTAGCCGTAGCGCTTCGGGACGATCTGAGTGGATGCCGAACCCTCGACACCCCTGCGCTTGGGCATCAAGCGCACGATGCCTTGGGCGCGCAAGGTCCTGCGGATCGTTGCAGCGCACACGCGCACGGCACCTCGGTGCTCAAGTTCCGATGCGAGTTCGTCCAACGTCGCATGCGGCATCTGCGAGACGATGGTCAGCAGCAAGGCTAACTGCGACGGTGCGAGTGCCGGCGGCCTTCCGCCTCGATCCACTGCCTTCGGGTGATCACCCATCTGCCATTGCCTTGCCATCGCCAGCTCCTCTTGGATGGCAACATGGCATGCAATCTTCAGGCCGGTTGATTTCGTCTACACCCTCTTAGCGAGCGTGCTCGACCTGCGCGGCTTCGGACTTCCCAAGAGTCAGCAGAAGCTGTTGTGCGGGCTGCGATCGGTGGTGTCCGATCCGCTCGGTGAGGCGATCGAGTTCATGCTGCGCGACGTCCTGAACCTCGCCATGCGCAACACCGACAACCACGCGCGCAACACCGCAGTACAGCGGCTGCCGGATGGAGTGGTTCAACTCACACCCATCTTCGACTTTGCTCCGATGTTCCTTGATCCCGAAATCATCCCGCGCAGTTGCCATTGGCAAGCCAGCGACGGCAAGGTGCTGCGAGGCTGGAGGGAGATTGTTGAAAGCCTGGACGTGGATGACAGCGAGCGAGGCGCGATCGCCGAAGCTCTCCATCGCTTCGCGCCGAAGGTGGCCGCCCTGCCTGAAATGGTGAAAGACTGCGGCGTCGAAGTGCAGATCATCGAGGCCTGTCGAAAGACCATCGACGCCCAGGCGCAGCAACTCGAAGCATTGGCAGCGCTGGTTCCCAGAAGGGAGTGCTCAGATGGGGCTTATGTTCCGAGTAGAGGGTAATTGTTTGAACTATCGTCGGCTTGACGAATGCCTAACTTGCGCGCACCGTGCGGACAGCGAGCAATCTAGGAGAAAGAGGCCAGAAATGCGGCGCATCCTTCGCAATTTACATGGTCATGGGCAAACTCATCCGGCTGACCTCGCGGCTCTGCTGGCTATGTTGGCAGTTCTGTCGTCTTGGCTCGTGTTCTGGTTTGGCGAGTAGTCAAGCAGGTTGAACCTCGAAATACGCCTCGTCGGTATCCTTGGTCAACGCGCCGCAGCCGTCATGAGCTTGATTCAGCCGGCGAAGGTCATCGGGCACGATCCTTACGCCTATCCAATGGATGTGTTCTTGCGTCTGCCGATGCAGCCGCGCAGCCACATCGACGAACTGCTTCCGCATCGCTAGCTGCAGGGCTAGCCACCCACTCGTGTACGAAGCGCGGCATACCGGGAGTCGCTTTCCCAGATCGAAAGCGATACCTTGAGCTGGCGCAAGTAGCGGAGCGCTTGGTGCTGCGAAGCTCCGGCAACAAACCGGAGGCCCCCTATGCGTTCAATTCTTCTGCTCACCATCGCCGCGGCGCTTTCGAGCGGCGCGCTGGCCCAATCTGAGCAAGACCATGCTGCCCATCACCCTGCGGACGTCGTGGCGCCAGCTTCTGGAACATCGAAGGTACCCAAAGTGCCACCTGCGCAGATGGAGATACAGATGAAGTCCATGCGGGCGATGCACGAAAAGATGATGGCCGCGAAGACGCCGGACGAACGCCAGGCGTTGATGGGCGAACACATGAAGGCCATGCAGGACGGCATGGCGATGATGGGCCAAATGAACGCTCCCGACGGCAAAGGCGGCGCGCGCATGTCTCCCGAGATGATAGGCAAGCGCATAGACATGATGGAAATGATGATGCAGATGATGATGGACCGCGACGGGATGAAGCCACCGGCGGCCAAGTAGCCGTCGGCCGCAAGGAGCATGGCCATGGACGATATGAACCACGAACCGCCCCGTTTTGGCGCTCACGCGGGGGCGTTGTGCTGCTCGTCGTCGCGGCAGTCGGCGGTTTCCTTCTGTTCACCGAACACCGCGCCCATGTATTGGGCGTCTTGCCGTTCGCACTTCTGCTGGCGTGCCCGCTGATGCACATCTTCATGCACCATGGCCACCACCACGGCAGCCACTCGAGAAAGGCTGACGATGAACACCCCAGAAAATGACTACGGCCTGTGGGGGCCGGTGGTTCTCAACTCGGCCATCTTCGTCGGGTTCGCCTACAGCTTCTTCAAGCCGACGACCCTGCGCGACTGGCGCAGCTTCGGCGCCTACTCCGGGTTCATCGTCGCGCTGTTCGCGGAGATGTACGGCTTCCCGTTGACCATCTACCTGCTGTCGGGCTGGCTGGGCTCGAAGTTTCCGGGTGTCAACCTGTTCGGTCACGACGCCGGCCACTTGTGGTGGCTGCTGACCGGTCAGCATGGCAATCCGCACCTCGGTGTACTCCACATCCTGAGCATCGTCGTACTCTTCGCTGGCTTCATGCTGCTCTCGAAAGCGTGGTACGTGCTTTATCACGTCCAACGGCGTCATGCGTTTGCGACCGCGGGACCGTACCGACGGGTGCGCCATCCGCAATACATCGGCTTCGTGCTCATCATGTTCGGCTTCCTGCTGCAGTGGCCGACGCTCCTGACGCTGGCGATGTTCCCGGTGCTCGTGGCGATGTACGTGCGGTTGGCCATCTCCGAGGAGCGCGATTCGGAAGCCGCATTCGGCGACGCGTGGCGCGATTACGCGGCTGCCACGCCGCGGTTCATCCCGCATTTCTCGAAAGACGACCGTGCCCGGCCGGTCAACAGCCACACGGGGCGCTGAGCTCGCTTCCAGCCTCGGCGCCATGGTCTTGGGCGCCGGCTTGGCGCTCGTTGCCCCAGAAGCCATTCGGCCCTACGCTGTCCCACTGCTCGGCGTGGGCTTGGTGGCCCATGGCGCAGGGATGACACTGAAGTACCGGCTCGAAGGCCGCGAAAGGCCACCGGACTGGTGGGAGCGGTTGCTGTTCTGGTTGTGCTGGGTATCTCTGGCCGGTGGTGGCCTCTGGATTGCCGCGGTACTGGCATCTCGGTAGCGCCTCTTGACCTTCCAACCATGGGAAGGTTGAAACTAACCACCAGAACAGGAGAGCACGATGAAAGTCAATAGCGTAACGACCCATTACCCCGTCCGCCCGCCCCCGACAAAACCGGCGCCGGACGGACGACCTTACGCAGGCCAGCACGTCATGCCAGACGGCACCGTGATGGACGATGCTCACCATGGCCACAGCCACCACGCTCATGCGCCCGCTGCCGCCAAGCCGGCTGCCGAGGGCGACCAGGGTCAGGTCGAGTACACCTGCCCGATGCACCCTCAGGTGCGTCAGATGGGGCCGGGCAACTGCCCCATTTGCGGGATGACGCTCGAGCCGATGCTGGCGACGGCAGAGCAGGGCGAGAGCCCCGAGCTGCGGGACATGACGAAGCGGTTCTGGATCGGCATGGCGCTCGCGGTGCCGGTCTTTGCCCTGGAGATGGGCGGACACCTCTTCAATATCCACCACCTCATCGCGCAGCAGCCCTCGAACTGGGTGCAACTGCTGCTGGGAACACCGGTCGTGCTGTGGGCAGGTTGGCCCTTCTTCGTGCGCGCTGTGGCATCGGTGAGGAACCGGAGCCTGAACATGTTCTCGCTCATCGCGTTGGGCACCGGAGCCGCCTGGATCTACAGCATCGTTGGGACCGTCGCGCCCGGGCTGTTTCCAGCTGAACTTCGGTTGCAAAGCGGCGCCGTTCAGGTCTACTTCGAGGCTGCGGCGGTGATCACGGTATTGGTGCTGCTGGGTCAGGTGCTCGAGCTTCGAGCGCGCGAGAAGACATCCGGAGCCATCAAGGCCCTGCTCGGGCTTGCTCCGAAGATCGCGATCAAGGTGAAGGCCGATGGTTCGGACGAGCCCGTTCAGGTCGATGCCATCCAGGTCGGCGACTTCCTGCGCGTGCGGCCCGGCGAGAAGGTTCCGGTCGACGGTGAGCTCACCGACGGCAAAGGCAACGTCGATGAGTCGATGGTCACAGGCGAACCCATTCCCGTGGCAAAGGCGATCGGCTCCAAGGTGACTGCAGGAACGCTCAACCAGACCGGCGGCTTCGTGATGCGCGCCGAGAAGGTCGGCGCGGATACGCTGCTCTCGCAAATCGTTCACATGGTGGCGGCGGCCCAGCGCAGCCGTGCACCCATCCAGCGCATGGTCGACCAGGTCGCGGGCTGGTTCGTGCCGATCGTTATCCTGATCGCGGTCATCACGTTCGGCGTCTGGCTGGTGTGGGGCCCCTCGCCAGCGTTCAGCTACGCTCTCATCACGGCGGTCGCCGTTCTCATCATTGCTTGTCCGTGTGCGCTGGGCCTGGCCACGCCGATGTCCATCATGGTCGGGGTCGGCAAGGGCGCGCAGCACGGCGTGCTTGTCCGCGACGCAGAAGCGCTCGAGCGCATGGAAAGAGTCGACACGCTGGTGCTCGACAAGACCGGAACGCTGACCGAGGGGCGGCCGAAAGTGGTCCACATCGAACCGACCGAGGGCTTTGGCAAGGACGACGTGCTGCAGAAGCTCGCGAGCGTCGAGCGGGCCAGTGAACACCCGCTGGCCCTGGCCATCGTGAACGCGGCGCAGGAGGGCAAGTTGAACCTGTCTGTTGTCACGGACTTCGACTCGCCCGTCGGTAAAGGTGTGGTCGGCACGGTCGACGGACAGCGGGTGGTCTCGGGCAGCGCGAAGTTCCTGGCCGAGAGTGGCATTGAATCAGCGCCATTGAACCAGGCTGCGGAAGAGCAGCGCGCCAAGGCGGCCACCGTCATCTTCGTCGGCGTCAATGGCAAGCTCGCTGGCTTCGTCGCAATCGCCGACCCCATCAAGGCCACGACGCCCCAGGCGCTCGAGCTATTGAAGGCTGCGGGTATTCGCATCGTCATGCTCACGGGCGATGGCAAGACGACGGCCGACGCTGTGGGCAAACAGCTGGGCATCGACGAAGTCGTTGCCGAGGTGTTCCCCGAGGACAAGGCCGCGGTTGTGCAGCGCTTGATGAAAGAGGGCCGGGTCGTGGCCATGGGCGGCGACGGCGTCAACGACTCGCCAGCGCTGGCCGCCGCCACGGTCGGCATCGCGATGGGCACCGGCACCGACGTGGCGATGGAAAGCGCAGGCATCACGCTGCTCAAGGGCGACCTGATGGGCATCGTTCGCGCGAGGACGCTGTCGCGCGCCGTCATGCGCAACATCCGCCAGAACCTGTTCCTCTCGTTCGCCTACAACGTGGCCGGCATCCCGCTTGCGGCAGGGGTGCTCTACCCGTTCTTCGGCGTGCTCCTGTCGCCGGTCGTGGCCGCCGCGGCGATGGCGCTGTCGTCGGTCAGCGTGATCGGCAACGCGCTCCGGCTGCGGACAGTGAAGGTGGAGTAGCGGTCGCGCAAGAAGCCTTGCCAGCCATGGTGAACTTGCTGCCTTGGTCGGAGTACATGGTGACGGACGCTTTGGGTTGGCGCCACTGCAGCGCCATTGACAAGGTGTTGAGAACCAGTTCGGTACCGCGCACGCCGAGGCCGTCTGATACCGACGATTGACACAGTGTTTCCGTCTGATACGCGGCGTTGATGATGCGGTTGAGTACGAGGTCTAGATTGATTTGGCGCGATTCGCATTTCCAATGCAATGACTCTGGGAAACGCGGGCGCACAAGGAGATCAAAATGGACACACTCAATGCATCCAGTGATTACGAATTGCGGTTTCATCCCTTGTTCGCCAATCATCGCGCCTTCGCCTTTCCCTGTGACGCGGTCGGCCGCGTCGATATGAACTTGCTGAGTCAGCCGATGCTCAACAACTACCTGTACGCACGTGCGGTGATGGGCCTGGAGCTTTCATGGCCCGAAGTGCGGCCGAGCCGATCGCACTGAAGATGGTGGCCTCGGCCGAAGTCCAAGCAGGACATAGCCAGGTGAATCGCCCCGGGGCGATTCAGTCCGAGTCTCTTGTCCGACCTCTCCGAGCCACAGATACGAGGTAATCGGCCGGCTACCCCACCTTGAGAACTGAAGCGAAGTCGGAGACCATGCTGTCCATCTACGTTATTCGATTCTCTCTTTGCTGGAGTGCCACGGGAAGCGTTTAGTGGCTCCGCTTGCTTCATTCGCATTTGGCTCATCCATTCGACAAGTATGCGCTGATGTCGAGCGATCCACTCGTCAATTATCGGATTGCCGGCGCGCAAGTATCGAAGCACGTTGGTGCTGAGCGGTTTCGCCAAGATCGGGACCGATGACTTTCAAGATTTCGCGCTCAAGCAGCGCACACTGCGCTAGCGAAGCACCAGTACAGGCAGCGCCGAATGGGCCAGCACGTGCTGCGTCTCGCTGCCAAGCAGCAGCCGCTTGATGCCCTTGCGGCCGTGCGAGGCCATCACGATCAGGTCGCTCTTGTGCTTTCTCGCCGCGGCGATGATCGACTCCGCCACCAGGTCCGAGTTGGCCGTTGCCGTCTTGACACGCACGCCGCTTTCCTTGGCGCGTGCGCTCACGGTGTCGAGCATTGCCTGTGCCTTCTCGGCCCATTGCTTCTCGACGCGGCCGATGTCCTCTGGCGAAAAGGTCATGGAGCCCTCGAAGTAGCTTCGGGGGTAGCGCGGAACCACGTTGAGCGCCACCAGGTCGGCATCGTTCTGTGCGGCGAGAGCGATCGCGCTCGCGACGGCCTTCTTCGAGAGTGTGGAGCCGTCGGTGGCGACGAGGATGCGCTTGAACATGTGGGGTCTCCAGGGAAAGGTATGCCGCGAGCTTAGGCAGGCCGGGGCCCCGAGCGTTGATACAGATCAAAGAGCGTGGTGCGGCCCGCCCTTAGCCTCGCTCCGATGCAAGCTGCGCTCGC
The DNA here is from genome assembly GCF_900106655.1 of Variovorax sp. YR634. Classification (NCBI taxonomy): domain Bacteria; kingdom Pseudomonadati; phylum Pseudomonadota; class Betaproteobacteria; order Burkholderiales; family Comamonadaceae; genus Variovorax; species Variovorax sp. YR634. The sequence goes on along the minus strand of NZ_FNOL01000028.1, from coordinate 4,134 downwards.
CCCGTTCTCTACGCATCCGTCGGCTCCGGCCACCGCCGACACCTGGCAGGTGCTCGACGACCCGGCCGAATGGCCGGCGTTCGGCCAGCTGGAGGAGGGCGATGCAGCCACCGGCCAGTGGGCATCGCAGGTCGCGGTCGAGGGCATGCACTGCACCGCTTGCGCTTTCACCGTCGAGGCTGCGCTGATGAAGGTGCCCCGGGGTGCTCAAGGCGCTCAGTCTCTCGCTACTGATCGGGCCGCGGCTCTGGTAGCGGTTGTGGTGGGGCGGCGGCGGACGCGCCAGACTGGGGTGTGCGGGTGGCTGGTCTGCTGCCGGCCGTGGCGTTACAGGCCCTGTGGTCGGATCTCATTCGCCAGATCGACGCCTGGTGCCGCTGAACCGTGGTGCTTCCTCTTCGGGCGCATCTGCGGCAAGGGTCTTCCATCCCCGGGACGTGATCTCGAATACCGTGGCTGCGTCCTGGCGCAGGCAGTCGTCGCAGTCCACGTGGGCAGGAGGAATCAGCACCTTGACGTGGCCTGCGGCTTCGAGCACGCGCAGCCTGTCGATCGTTGCCGGGGTAGCCTCGGTGCAGGGCAGCTTCGCCGCGGCGAGTTTCCTGAGCAGGGCCATGCACATCGCAGTGCCTCCATGCCCCTCAATCGAGGGTGATCCACATGATGAAGAGTTGCAGCACCCCCCACAGGACGGTGATGCCCAGTGCCGCGCACAGCGTGATGAACAGCATCAGATAGACGGACATCCGGAGCCTCGCAATGCGGCTATGCAATCGGGTCCGAATCTCAGCGCCTGCCGCGCGAGCAGGTATTGAAGCCGAAGAGGGAATAGGTCGGGCAGTTGCCGACCACCCCCGTCAGCAGCGGCACCACGCCGATGTAGCCCCAGAACCCGATGATTCCCTTGACCGCCAGCGCGATCAGCAGCAAACCTGCGCCGATACGTAGCGCGCGGTCGAGGATTCCGACATTCTTCGACAGGAAAGGCATGTGACTGTCTCCTTGGGTGGTTGAAGAGGAATCTTGCGCGCCCAACCAGCGGTGGGTGTTGAGATGGATCAAGCTTCGCGCGTCAACCCATCAACGTGCGCAGGCTCGCGAGCGCCACCTTCGGATCGGCGATGCCGTGGTAGATGGGCGGCACCTCGAGGCCCAGGCCCATGAGGCCGTACACCCCGCGCATCGCGCCGCGCACCGAGTACTCGACCGTGAAGACCACATCCTCTGGAATCTCCACGTACTGGCCCAGCAGGGCGAAATTCTTCGCGCCGGCCGGTATGACGGGCGGGTGGCTCGATGCGCTACCGACGATGCAGGCCTGTTGGAAAGAGGTCATGGAGTGGTGCCTTTGGTGAGCGAGAGAGACGATGGACGCCGCGGTTTCTTCTTCGACCGGTCATGGCGCGTGGCGCCCGTCAGGCGGGCATAGAAGAAACGCTTGGCCACCTCGGCGAGCGCCAGATAGGCAGTCAACATGCCTGCCAGCCACACGAAGAAGATTGCGGGCGGCGGCTCGAAATGGAAGAAGCGGCCAAGCGGTGTGAACGGCAGCAGCAGGGCAGTGGCCACAACCACCAGGCAGGCGGCGGTGAGCGCGGCGCCGGGCCTGCTGGCCCAGGGCTTTCCACGCGTGCGGATCACGAAGATCACCAGCACCTGCGTGGCCAGCGACTCGACGAACCACGCCGTGCGAAACAGTGTCGCGTCCGCATGCAGCACCTGGATCAGCAGCCAGAAGGTCAGCACGTCGAAAGCTGAGCTGATGGCGCCGAACAGCCACATGTAGCGGCGGATGAACTTCATGTCGAGCGTGCGCGGTCGGCGCAGGTCGCCGGCGTCGACGCGATCCAGCGGAATCGCGGCCTGCGACAGGTCGTAGAGCACGTTGTTGAGCAGGATCTGCACGGGCAGCATCGGCAGGAAGGGCAGGAACAGCGAGGCGCCCGCCATGCTCAGCATGTTCCCGAAGTTCGAGCTTGTTCCCATCATGATGTACTTCATGACGTTGCCGAAGGTGCGCCGTCCTTCCAGCACCCCTTCGTGCAGCACCGCGAGGTCGTGGTCGAGCATGACGATGTCCGCCACCTCGCGCGCCACGTCGACCGCGCTGTCGACGGTCAGCCCCACGTCGGCCGAGCGCAGGGCCGGCGCGTCGTTGATGCCGTCGCCCAGGTAGCCAACCACGTGGCCACGTGCGCGCAGCGCAAGGATGATGCGATTCTTTTGCGCCGGGTTGACGCGGCAAAAGAGCGTCGTGCGGCCCACCCGGGCGCGCAGCGCCGTCTCGTCCATGGCCGCGATCTCCTGGCCTGTCAACACGCCCGTCACAGGAATGTGCAGCAGCGTGCACAGGTGCTGGGTCACGAGTTCGCTGTCGCCGCTCACGATCTTCACGCTCACACCGCTCTTCGCCAGCGCGGCCAGCGCCTCGCCGGCGCCGGCTTTCGGCGGATCGATGAAGGCGGCGAAGCCGGCGAAGACCAGCGAGCTCTCGTCGCGCACGTCGGCATGCGGATGATCCGCAGGCACGTCGCGCCAGGCCACGCCCAGCACGCGCAGGCCCTGGCGCTCCAGCGCGTGGCAACGATCGTGCAGCTCGATCAAGGCGGCGGTGTCGAGCGGTGCGACCGTGCGGCCTTCGTCGCGCTCGAAACGGTCGCACAGCGCGAGCACATCGTCCGGCGCGCCTTTGACCACCAACCAGCGTGCATCGCCCCGGTCGATCAGCACCGAGACGCGCCGGCGTTCGAAGTCGAAGGGCACCTCGTCGATCTTCGTCCAGGCGGCGGTGTCCATCGGGTGCGCCAGCACCGCCTCGTCCAGCGGACTCTTCAGGCCGCTCTCGAAGCTGCTGTTGAGGTGGGCCAGCATCAGCACCCGGGGGCTGTCGCAGCCGTCGGCATCGGCGCATTGCGCCAGACTGATGCGGGCCTCGGTCAGGGTGCCTGTCTTGTCGGTGCACAGAACGTCCATTGCGCCGAGGTTCTGGATCGAAGCCAGGCGCTTGACGATCACGCGGTGCGCTGCAAGCCGGATCGCGCCGCGCGAGAGTGTTACCGACACCACCATCGGCAGCAGCTCGGGGGTGAGGCCCACGGCCAGCGCCACCGCGAACAGGAAGGATTCGAGCAGCGGGCGCTGCAGCAGCACGTTGACCAACAGCACGAACAACACCAGCAGCAGCGTGACCCGCAGGATCATCATGCCGAAGCGATGCATGCCCAACTCGAATGCGGTGGGCGGCGGTTCGGCCTGGATGCTGTGTGCCACCTCGCCAAGGGCTGTGTGCCTGCCGATGGCCATGACGCGGACCCGGGCGCTGCCGCTGACCACGGTGCTACCCATGAACACCGCGTTGAGGGCGTCCTGCAGCTCCGTGGCTGTGCCAGCCACAGAGCCGGGGTGTTTCTCGACGGGGTAGGACTCGCCGGTCAGCAGGCTCTGGTTGACGAAGAAGTCGCGAGCATGCAGCACCAGTCCGTCTGCCGGCACGCGGTCGCCGGCGGACAGCAGCACCAGGTCGCCCGGCATGACCTCGGCCACTGGAATCTCCAGCGTCGTGCCGTCGCGCAGCACGCGGGCACGCAGCGCCACCGAAGCGCGCAGCTTCTCGGCAGCGTTGCTGGCGCGGTGCTCCTGCACGAAGTCGAGCGTCACGCTCAGCAGCACCATCAGCACGATGATGACGGCGTTGGTGACGTCGCCGGTCGCCGCCGAGATCGCGCTGGCCGTGAGCAGTATCAGGATCAGTGGATTGCGCAGCCGCGCGAGGAACTGAAACGCCAGCGAGTGCTTCGCTTGCGGCTCGAAGCTGTTGGGTCCCCAGCGCACCAGCGCTTCGTCGGCCTGCAACTGCGACAGACCGGCCGCCTCGACAGTGTCCGCACCTAGCCACCAGGCCTCGGGGACGAGCGTGCCGGTTTGTGAAGGATGGGTCACCGAAGCTGGATGTTGTTGATGCGAAGCCCAAGGCTAGGCATGCGTGCCGGCCCGGCCTTGCGCTCGATCAAGCATTGGCCCTGTCGCGTGGAAGTTCGCAGGCGATTGATTCAGCGCAAGGCTGTGCGATTCGAGCGGGCCTAAGGTCGTCCCATCCAAAGCCCGTCAGCGCAAGGAGCCCTCATGCAGCCCCCC
>NZ_FNOL01000059.1:0-1462 GCF_900106655.1 Variovorax sp. YR634 | reverse complement strand
CTCGATGAATCGCTTCATGTGGCAACCCAGTTCGTGGCGTTGTCTCAATCTAGGCGACGGTATTCACGGATTCAATGCGTTTTCACACAGCCTCGACTGGCTGCGGTCAGTCGGCGCGGCCCGCTGAATGTCTGCTGTGCGCCGCAATCGAGCCATCCGGCAGCGCATTGATCCGCCTCACCGCCGCAGCAAGGCGGACGGATCCGCGCCGCTCAATCGACGCTCGCTCAGATTTCCGTCTGCTCCGAGATCTCCAGGGCGTCATCCACCTCGATGCCCAGGTATCTGACGGTCGACTCAAGCTTGGAGTGGCCGAGCAGCAACTGCACCGCGCGAACGTTCCTCGTCCGCCGGTAGATCAGCGTAGCCTTCGTCCGCCGCATCGAGTGAGTTCCGTAATCGGCAGGATCTAGTCCAAGCTCTCTGACCCAGCCACCCAGAATTCGGGCGTACTGCCGGGTGCCGAGGTGCGGCGAGTCGTGCATTCGGCTCGGGAACAGGAAGTCGTCCGATCGCAGGCCGGTGCGCTGGATCCACGCATGCACAGCCTCTCGGGTTCCAGGCTTGAGCTCGAACTGCACCGGACGCTGGGTCTTGTGCTGCATCACCGTCGCCCGTGGTGCAACCTGCTCCCCGTGGCAGACGTCCCTGACCTTCAGGCTGACAAGATCGCAGCCGCGCAGCTTGCTGTCCAGGCCCAAGTTGAAGAGAGCCAGCTCGCGCACTCGGCCCTCCAGTTGCAGCCGCACCCGCAGCGCCCAAATGTCCTTGAGCTTGAAAGGGGCCTTCTGGCCGACGATCTTGCCCTTGTTCCAGGGCACTTGGCAGGTTGCAGTGTTTACTGATCCCATGATGGTCTCCCATCGAGTTGAGGGAGCCTCAGCATGCGCTGGCCGGACTGCAGCTGTCCTTGATGCAGCGCCCAAGCAGCGCCTGCTTTTTCTGGGATAGACATCAGCTTTCGCGGCCATGTTTGGCCTACGGCAGGGGGCACAATCGGCCAGAAGCAGTCGTCGAGATTCACCCTTCAATCCCGGAACCGTTTATTCGATATGAATCGTCGCGAATTTGAAGCGCTTTCCCTTGAGGCTACGAAAGACGTGTTCGCCTTTGCGAAGTTCGCTCAGCAATCGGAGGACGCATTCCTCAGCTCAACCAATGCAGGCGCTCTGAGGCGATACCAGAACGCATGGCTTGAGGTCGAAATCATCAACGCAGTAGCGCTGGAGGCTTGGGAGGCCGACGGCCGGCCCGTGAGCTGGGATGACAGATGGCGCGAGTTTTATCAGGCCTCGGCAACGGAGGCCGTCAAGGTGCTCAGAAGTGCGGCCGTCGGTCTCATGGCCCAATGATCCTCACACGCCGCCGTCGGCCACAACCAATGGGATGGACGCCCCCACCCGTACCGGCATCGATGTGCCAAAGTGGAAGTGTCAGCAACCACTTGAACTGAAAGGGGCGT